>NZ_JBPOEU010000045.1:0-12199 GCF_051251695.1 Maritalea sp.
GTTAACCCATCGGGGGAAGCAGCCGGTACATCCCATTAGCCGACCTTCGCTGCAAAATGACCGCAGGAACTTAGTTTGCCTAAAGCGGACATCTGACGTATGGCGCATCATATTGCCTTTGACTGGCAACACCGCAGGCAGGCCAATCAAGAAAAAAACTTATTTTTGCTGAAACAAGGATATGCGGACGTTGCTTTCATTATGTGCGACGTGCTTCAACTTAAAATCTATCTACAGTTGCAAAGTAATGGAAACTCTATAAGTTTATTGAATGAGCATTGAAAAATCGCACTTCAGCGAAATGATGTCAGAAAATGGCATTCGATCCACTTACAGCTCCTATCACGCTTGGTTTTCTGAACAGGACAATCGCCGCCTTGCGAAAAAGTCAGCGCAAGCGGAGGCTTTTTTTCGACGCAGCGGTATTACGTTTAATGTTTATGGTCAATCAGATGCCGAAGAACGTCTTATCCCTTTTGATTTGGTGCCTAGAATTGTTTCAAATTCTGAGTGGAGCAAACTGGCAAAAGGCATTGATCAACGTGTGCGCGCGATAAATGCGTTTTTACACGACATCTACAACCGTCAGGAAATTTTGAGGGCCGGCGTTGTGCCGATAAAGTTGATCGCACAAAATGACGCTTTCCTACCTCAAATGATGGATTTCAGCCCGCCGGGTGACGTTTACACTCATATTGTAGGTACGGATATTGTTCGGACTGGGAAAGATGAGTTTTACGTATTGGAAGACAATGCACGGACGCCGTCTGGGGTCAGCTATATGCTGGAAAATCGTGAAACGATGCTGCAGATGTTTCCTGAGCTTTTCAGTAAAATCAAAGTGCAATCCGTCAGCAATTACCCAAAGAACTTGCGCCGCTCGTTGGAAGCCAGTGCGCCAAAGTCTTGTGAAGGCAGACCTTGCGTCGCTATCCTGACGCCTGGCATTTATAATTCTGCTTATTACGAACATAGTTTCTTGGCCGACCAGATGGGTGTTGAGCTGGTGGAAGGCCACGATCTGCGCGTTGTTGACGGGCACGTCGCTATGCGCACGACACGAGGCTACCGGGTGATTGATGTGCTTTATCGCCGGGTGGATGATGAATATCTTGACCCATTGACTTTTAACCCGAACTCAACGCTGGGTGTACCTGGCATCATGGATGTTTATCGGGCAGGCAACATCACCATCGCCAACGCGCCGGGGACAGGGGTTGCTGACGATAAAGCGGTTTATAGTTATCTTCCGGCAATTATCGAGTTTTATACTGGCGAAAAAGCCATTCTGAAAAACGTTGAAACATATCGTTGCTCGGAACCGGATGCACTAAAATATGTGCTGAGCAACCTTTCTGAATTAGTTGTGAAAGAAGTGCATGGGTCAGGCGGATATGGCATGTTGGTTGGCCCGGCTGCCAGCAAACGTGAGCTTGCGGATTTTGCGGCTAAGCTCAAAGCTCGACCAGACAACTATATTGCGCAGCCGACGCTATCACTCTCCACGGTGCCGATCTTTACAAAAAAGGGGTTAGCGCCGCGCCATGTTGATTTGCGCCCCTTTGCACTCGTGTCGCCTAATGGCGTCGATATCACACCGGGTGGCTTAACTCGTGTTGCACTCAAAGCAGGTAGTTTGGTGGTAAATTCAAGCCAGGGCGGCGGCACCAAAGATACTTGGGTATTGGAAGACTGATATGCTGGGAAAAACTGCAGGTGGTCTTTATTGGATGTTTCGGTTTCTTGAACGTGCCGAAAATACCGCTCGTTTGCTGGAGGCTGGGTTTCGCATTGCGTTGACGCGATCGACCGATGCGGAAAGCGAATGGAAATCCGTGATCGTAACCTTGGCCGCACAACAAGGGTTTGAAGCAAAACACGACACGTATGACAGCGCGCACGTCATCAATTATTTACTGCGGGATGCTGATAATCCTAGTTCGGTTTTGTCCGTCGTTAAGTCGGCGCGAGACAATGCACGACTTGTTCGCACGGCTTTGACTTCTGAAGTCTGGATGTCAGTCAACGAAACGTGGATGCTACTTTCAGACATTTTGAAAAACCAGGTGCGTGACGTGGATTTGCCTGAAGTGCTGTCGACAATTCGCCAGCAAGCTGCACTTGTACGAGGCTCACTTAACGGCACCATGCTTAGAAAGGATACCTATCACTTTTGTCAGATCGGTATTCATATTGAACGCATTGACAACACATCGCGGATTATTGACGTAAAATACCACTCTTTGCTGCCAGCCTCGTCATTTGTGGGCGGCAAGCTTGATAATGTGCAATGGGAGACATTGCTTCGGTCTGTCTCTGCTCACAGGTCTTTCCGTTGGGCTGTGGAAGACGGTTTCACCGGGCCCGCCATTGCTAGTTTTCTGATATTGGATCGCCGCTTACCGCGTTCGCTTACTTTCTGTATTGATGAGATTGTCGCTAACCTTGGTCAACTTGAACAAAGCTATGGGGAAAGAGTTATGTGTCATGACCAAGCCGATCGATTGTTGAAGCGGTTTAACAATCGCGATATTTCCACAATCTTTGATGAAGGTCTTCACGAATTTATCAGCTCCATTATCCATGACACAGCAAATCTTGGATACCAGATTGAGCAAGACTATAGGTTTAACATCTAGATGCAGCTCCAGATATCTCATACAACGCACTATAGTTATGATCAGCCCGTCGACTATGCCTTGCAACGGGTTCATTTGCGGCCGCTAAGTTCGAACATTCAAGATGTAAGCTCTTGGCAAGTCATTGTTGATGGCGGTCAGATTGAAGCCCGTTACCTTGATCATTATGGCAATCATTGTGATTTGGTCAGTATTGATGCAGGGGCGCAAAAACTGTCAATTACAGCAACTGGGTCAGTTACCACCCATGACACAAGTGGCATCATTGGCAAAGTTTATGGCCGGGCGCCGTTGTGGCATTTTTTGCAGTCTACGACGTTGACGACCGCCGGGCCCAAGGTTCGCGCACTATCTGAAATCGTTACGCGCAGTGAGGATATATTATCGGGGTTGCATGCATTATCAGCCGCTTTGCTTGAAGCCGCACCGTATAAAATTGGCGAAACGGATGCGAACACAAGAGCTGAGGATGCGTTGGTGATCGGGAGTGGGGTATGTCAGGATCATGCCCATATTTTTGCCGCTGCGGCGAGGCTCGCTGGGGTTCCAACGAGATATGTAAGTGGCTATTTGATGATTAACGAGCAGGTTGATCAAGACGCTAGTCATGCATGGGCTGAAGCGCATCTTGATGAATTGGGATGGGTTGGTTTTGATGTTTCCAACGGTGTCGCGCCCGACGAAAAATACGTGCGCCTTGCTGTTGGTCGCGATGCCCACGACGCCGCCCCGATTAAAGGGATGCGTTTGGGAAGCTCAGATGAAACTATGATTGTATCTTTGCAGGTTCAGCAGTAGACAGAGGTGTAGAAACCTTATTGGACTGAACAAATGACATACTGTGTTGGCATGCGATTAAATCGCGGACTGGTGTTAATGTCCGACACGCGTACAAGTGCCGGCGTTGACAATTTTTCTGTTAGCAAAAAGATGTTCACCTGGGCCAGTCCGGATGAGTATGCAATAACACTCATGACCGCTGGCAACCTCGCCACCACTCAAGCCATGGTCAGCTTGTTGGAAGAGCGCTCCAAAACCGCAGAAGAACGCGATCCGAGTATCTTGCGACAACCAACGATGTTTCAGGTCGCTCGTATTGTCGGCGCAACACTAAAAGAAGTGATTGCAGACAGCAGTCCAAGCGGGCAGACTTCAGATGATCAGTTTCGTGCTTCAGTTATTTTGGCAGGTCAGGTGGCCGGTGGCCAACCAACTATTTTCCTAATCTATCCCGAAGGTAATTTTATTGAAATTACCGATGACACCCCATTTTTTCAGATTGGGGAAACGAAATATGGAAAACCCATTCTTGTGCGGGCATATGATGCGGATATGAGCTTTGATGATGCTGTAAAACTGTTGCTTGTTTCTTTTGACTCAACTGTAAAATCCAACCTGTCTGTGGGCTTGCCGTTTGATGCACTCATTTATGAAAATGGTTCATTTGATTTAGGGCGACAAAAGCGTGTTGAAGCCGACGACGAGATTTTTCAAACAATTTCGACAGGCTGGAGCGATGCGTTGAAAGACGCTTTTCAAAAGCTACCACGCTATTCAGTATAGCCTATCTGAGACGCAATCGGACTTAGACAACACTGCCGCACATATTTAAGTCAACAAATTGAACAACAGCGTATTGCTGACTAAACTAGAGCAGTTACAACAGAGGGAGCCTTATCTTTCTTTTGTTATGCCACTCAGAAGGCGTCCGAGAATGTCTGCACCGGTTATAATTCGTTTGTTAGCGCCCCAGATGAGCACGACATCTCGATCGACGACATCGTCTCCTTCGTGTGCAACATGCACTTCGAATTGCTGAAGAATATGCCCGAGCCTCTTTGTCAGGTCACGGATAACAATTGGACGGTGACAATGCTGTTCCGGCTCAAAACTCGTCTCTTCCAATAAAGCGCTACGTAGATAAGCATCCGTATCAACAACCATGAGCGGCTCATCATTTTCGTTGGTTAGAACAGCCCATTTTTTGCCTGAAGACCGGAGTTGTTGAAGAAACGCACTGCTCTTCTCGCCAGCATCGTCAGGAAAGATTGCCATTTGGCCACGAAATGGCACCCGGATGATGCTTCGTTGATCAACGGGCTCACCCTCTTGCGATGCGCTAACATCATCCAGCCGGAGAAAATTTAAGGCACCCAGGCCTTCAATACGACCAAGATCAGTTTCATCGGCTTCCATATGCTGGCGGATCATTTCGCGCACGCCACGCTCACGCATGAAGTCCACTCCTTCCTTGCCCAGCAACTTGTCGAGTAGCATAGCGACCGGTTTGGCCACAGGAAACAGAAGTATCTGATAAACCCGCAATACCGGGGCCAAACGCGCACCAATTTTCAGGGCCTTTCGAGAAAAGAAAGCCTGAGGAAAAATCTCACCAAACAACGTAATAATAATCGTTGAAAACAAAAATGCACCCAAACCCGCCATAACCGAGTTAGAGAGCAAAGTAAGCAATACATTTATGCTTACATTTCCCCATAAGATCGTCGTTAGTAAAAAGTTTGAATCTGAGCGCAGGTCCAAAACTTTTTGTGCAGCCTCGTTGCCAGTTCCAACTTCCACCTCAAGGCGCAGACGGCTGACACTGAAATAGGCAAGATTAAGGCCCGAGAACATTGCTGACTGGCTAAGGCAAAAGAAAATGCCAAGCCAAGTCAGCCCATTAATCACTTCCGCGCTCATAGGAACCTCATCAAGAGTGTAGCAATGCCCAAGAAGGCGAAAAAGCCCGCAATGTCTGTCACGGTCGTGAGGATAATCGATGATGAGGTCGCAGGGTCTTGGCCGAGCCGCGTTAGGATAACTGGAATAATAGCTCCTGCAAAGCCAGCGGCAACCATCGCAAGAACCATTGACGACATGATTACAACAACCAGCCCTATCGACTGACTCCAAATAAATACCCCAATCCCACATGTAACAGCGATACCAACGCCGTTGAGAAACCCAGCGATGACTTCTTTACGCAAGACCTTTGCCCATTGGCGAACACTAATCTCTCGCAGTGCTAGACCACGCATAGTGACGGCAAGCGCCTGTGCACCCGTATTACCGGACTGACCTGCCACAACCGGCAACAGAACCGCGAGAGCTGTAACTTGGGCGATTGTCGCTTCAAACAGACCAACGACAGCGGCAGCCATGAACGCGGTAACCAGATTGATCTGCAACCACGGCATGCGTTTTCTAACTGTGAACAAAGGCGTGGACAGCGCCCGCTCTTCTTTGCTTGCACCCACCATTGTTTGCAAATCTAGGGTCGCATCTTTCTGGATTGTGCGCGCTAGATCCTCGTGGGAAACAGCCCCCAGCAAAACACCGTCTAGATCGATGACCGGCAGATCGAGAATTGTTCCCGCCTTTAGGATATCAGTCACTTCACTCAACGAGTCGATTGGTCGAACGGCAGCAACAACTGGCTCTTCAAGCATACCAAGTGTCGTTTCGGGTTGCGACAGGGCGACATCGGTGATCGATACTTTACCGGTCAGTCGCTGTGTATCATCAACCAAAAACAAACTTCGGGCGGTTGTCATGCCGCCTTCTCGCAAGCGTTGCAGTGTATCGGCGACGGTTGCCTCCTGACGGAAGGTAGAAACAACAGTGTTCATCAAACGCCCAGCGGTGTTTGCCGGATAGGACAAGAGGGTTTCAATATCCTTTTTCAGATTTGGATTAAGATTGGCGACGCACTGTGTGACGTCTGCCTCGGACATAAAACCCAAAATTCGAACTGCATGAGATGTTGGGAGTTCTGCTAGCAACTGTGCAGACAAGGTTTCAGGTAGGGCACTCATGAGCCTAGCGGCTGTTTCTGGCAACAGGTTTCGCCAAACCGGCGTCATGATTTTTACAGGAAGGCGAGAAGTGGCTTCAATCACTTCTTCTACAGACAGTTTTTCGATTTTTCGAGCTGCGTCCATTGGATGGTCGATAAAAAATCGTTGAGTCAATTCGTCGCTAATCCGCGTTATTGCTTCCGTCATGATTTATCTCCTGTCGTCGTCTCTATTGAAACGTCAAAGTCGACCAAGACCTGCGCCAATCCCACCGAACTGCTGATGAAAGCACTCGCGATGGAAGACAGGATCGATTGCGATTGTGGTTGGGTTGCAAGTATCGGTCCCTCGGCAGTTTTTTGGCGCAAGGTACGACGGGCCAAAGCGCCTACTAGTATCTTTTGACGATTAACGACCGGCAAATGTGCGTAGTCATCCCATGCTGGCAAAGACCTTATCGTGCTTAGTCGCGCACGCGCAGAAATAGGTGCGACTGATGTCTCCATTACATCTCCAAGGAGCCGTTCATTGGAAAGGCGAAAAAGCTCGTCAGCTGTCACTACACCGAGCAGTTTACGTTTGTCATCAACAACATACGCGACGCCGGTCTTTGTGCGCTTGATCTGACGAAGCTCCGCAAAAGCCTCTCCAACAGTTTGGTTGGCAGTCATTATAACAACGCTCGTTGCCATTTTTGCGCCGACCGTATCATCCGGATAAGTCAGGGTGCTTTTCAAGTCACCGCTAAGCTTCTTCGGCAGTGCCAACAAAAGCTCTTTTTGGCTTGCGGCTGGCAACACTCTCATGATTGAGGCCGAAGTTTGATAATCCAATTCTGACAATATGGCAGCACCGCTGACAGGTGTCATTTCGGATATGAGTGCCGCAGCAGACCATGCACTAATCATGGAGATAAGCGCGACAGCATAGCGGGTCGGTAGTGCTTCAAAAAAGGCAGCAACATCGCTGGCGTCCATGTCCGCGAGGACTTTCACTGCCGTTTGTGGGCGCCGCTCAATCAACTCGATGGTTAAAGGTGAAACATTGATCATATACTCTCTCCCGCAACTGCCTCGCTTGGTGTGACGTTATACGAAATGATCAGTACTCCGGACCCTTCCGCAATATGTGCAGGAACCAACGCGCGTCCTTTATCAGTCTCCAAGGCGATATGGGTTTGTGTGATCTCAAGAATTTCACCTTCCACCCCCCCGATGCGCACCAAATGACCCGGGCTTAGGCTTTGCCTAGCCGTCCGCGCGCTGATCAGGTTGCTGACATATTCACGCGATCCGAAGCCAAAAGCGATTGAAAAGCCAAGTAAGACCGTTCCAACTGCGACGCCGGAAATTGTAACGAGAAAGGAGACATCTATGCCTATCTGGTTTAGGCCGATAATAGCAGCTATGATAAAGACCATAGCCTTTGCGACACGGCCCAACATTACGCTTTGAGTGGATTTTGCGCTGCGAGCCGCCTCAGCAACCTGATCCCCGACCACGCTACCTATGATGTAACCTAACCCGATGGTTGCAACACCCAGCAGAACATCCGGCAGGAAGATAACAATATCGTTCAACCAGCGAGAAATCGTGGGCAACTGTGCCACGCGGGCAGAGATCGTAAGCGTGACAAAGATAATGACCCAAAACGTGGCTTCTCCAAAGATTGCAGAGGCGCCCATCGGCAACCGAACGCTCGCCAGAATACCAGTTTGGAATGTCCGTTCCAAAACTCCATTTAGGCTGCTCAATATTCGCTTCGCTGCTGCTCTAACGAAACGTGCGACGATCCAGCCGACCATCAAGATGATCAAGGCCCCCAAAAGCGATGGTAGATACCCCAAGATTGTTGGGACTGCGGTTTCAAGAGTATCCTGAGCCGAAATCCACATTGTAGTAGGCGTTTCCATTGCATTCTCCTTAGCGTTTTGCCATCGAAATTGAGTTGCGAAATGTTACGCCGAAGTCGGTAGACAAGATAATGTCCACTCGGACTTACTATGCGAAATTCCGATGGCAGTTTCTTGAACCAATCCGCAGTTGCATTTGATCGTGCGGGTTAGGTTCCTTGTATCGCGTCTTTTGCTTGATGGAGCGGATATTGTCGTTGCCTGGCTTGCAAAACCGCCAGATATCAAACCCCAATTTTGCTCACCCTTAAGATCCGAGAAACGCTTGCGCGTGTCCGGAGGTCAGCCCTTGCCTCGGGTTTTTGTTGAGTTGGGTTTTACGGTTTTTTCCATGAACTCAATCACTTTGCCCGCTACATCAATCCCAGTCGCGTTTTCAATACCTTCGAGGCCAGGAGAAGAGTTGACTTCCATCACTACAGGACCGGTTGAAGAACGTAGCATGTCAACACCACAAACATTAAGCCCCATTGATTTGGCCGATTGCACAGCGGTTGCGCGCTCTTCAGGTGTAATTTTAATTGATTTTGCTGAGCCGCCACGATGCAAGTTGGAGCGGAAATCTCCTTCAGCACCAGTGCGCAACATAGCGGCAATCACTTTGCCACCAATCACAAACGCACGGATATCAGACCCGCCAGCTTCTTTGACGAATTGCTGCACCAAAATATTTACTTTGGCTCCGCGAAAGGCTTCAATTACTGATTTTGAAGAATTATCCGTATCAGTAAGCATCACGCCAACACCTTGAGTGCCTTCAAGTAATTTGATTACCAAAGGTGCGCCACCTGCGAGCTTAATCACTTCCTCGGTTTGTTTTGGGTCATGAGCAAATGTTGTGTTTGGAAGGCCAACGCCATCGCGTGCTAACAATTGCATAGAACGTAGCTTGTCGCGTGACCGGCCAATGCCAACACTTTCATTAAGCGGATAAACACCCATCATTTCGAACTGACGCAAAACCGCAAGTCCGTAGAAAGTGATCGAGGTCCCGATACGTGGGATAACAGCGTCATAACCCTGTAGCTTTTCGCCGTTGTAGTAAACCTCGGGCCGTCGCGATGCGATGTTCATATAGCAACGTAATGTATTGATAATATCCAACTCGTGGCCGCGCTGTGCCGCGGCTTCTTTCAAGCGCTTGTGCGAATAAAGATTCGCATTTCTCGCCAACATAGCAATTTTCATTGGTTCTTCCTTTCGATGAGCGTGTTGCCCAAGTTTTGCACCTCATCTTGGTGCAGTAGTGAAGATTGGCGCAATTCGCTCAGGAAAGAGCGGCTCGGGTCGACCAATATCTTGCGACCCTTCAAAGCGGTTCGGCAAATTATCAAATCAAAAGTCATGGCGTCACGGTCCGCCAGAGACACGTCTATGTGCCATCCATGATCGCCCAGCATGAGCAGTGTCCTGATCACAAATCGGTTTTCGGCAATGCCGCTGGTATTTTTGATCTCGCGTTCAGATTTAAGTGGTGCTTCAATCAAGCACGCTGGATGATTTTTAAGCTTTGGTGCTTTGAACCGCACCCATCGCTGGCCATCCCGTTCGAATAGTTCTTGCTCCTCAGCGTGCAAGGCCGAAGTTCGAGCGCCAGTATCAATTTTCGCAGCCATCCGAGATATTCCAAGATTTGGCAATCCAATGTGCTCGCGCCAACCAATTACCTCCCGCTCGCGCGGTGATGTTTTGTTTTTCAAGTTAAATCCTCAAAACAGTGATCGTTCGCACGGCGGTAATTCACGAATGAATTGGCGCTCATAACGACAAAAAAACTGTCCATGTCGATCAGGATATAGCCACGTTCGCACATCGCACGCGTTAGGTCTTGAACATCATCTTCATAGAGCCGACTACGCCCCGCTGCATCCCGGACTGACTTTGCAGCAACCCGATACCGGCCATTGTCTTTGCCGCCGAATCTTTCGGCATAAAGGCCAACTAACCTATCGGTCAATGTATCTATCCAAATTTTCTTTTTCATGCGCATAATCTATATAGACATATTTTTTTTGTCTATAGATAAAATAAAATTGTATTTTGACGAATGAGTTACGCTGCTTCACACAGGTGCTAGATGCCGTTTTGGAGAATAGCAACCCGATCCCTGACTGTGAACAGAGGCGGCGTTAACTTAACTATTGTTTGAGAAGCGCATCGAAGAAACTCAGTTCGCCTTTTTGTCATACAGAATGCATGGCAACGAGTGGGTTGTTGTAAGAGCTCCGAATTTCGGCATGCGTAAAATGGACTTGTCACGGTATTGTTCCGTGTCCTTGAATGGAATAAATGCCATCAAGGAGAACAAGTATGGCCCAGAAACATAATGAAGAATTCAAACGCGAAGCAGTCCGCATAGCATTGACGAGCGGCTTAACACGTCGCCAAGTAGCAAGCGATTTGAACATTGGCTTTTCAACATTGGCTAAATGGATACAAAAAACTACAGTGGATGTTCACAAGTTCGTACAAGCAGGCACACGCAAATAGGCCAATGCTGAATTTGACGAATATTTTTGGCGCCACTTTCCCACATTGAGAACCAAAGACCGGTCGTTCGAGTCTTAGGGTCGAATGGCAACAAAGTCCGCATAGCCGTCATCCAAATGAACAACACAAAAGTTATTCTGGCCCACCTTTAACGGTTGGGTCAGTTTCGTGTGACGTTCAACACTGCCAACTCATCGGTTGAATTGATCGTTGTTTTGCAAGCGCGACCGTCTCGCTGCGGGCGTTAAGCTTACAGCAGCCTTCGTGCCCTTCGCCGCGCTTCGCTGGCTATGGGCGTTCGCCGCAAAACAGGACATTTAGTCCTGTTTTTAAGGTGCGGCTTACTCCCACTCAATCGTACCCGGTGGTTTTGACGTCACGTCATAAACGACCCGGTTGATGCCTTTGACTTCGTTGATGATACGCGTTGCGGTGCGGCCGAGGAACTCCATGTCGTAATGGTAAAAGTCGGCAGTCATGCCATCTACTGATGTTACGGCGCGCAAGGCGCATACAGATTCGTATGTGCGGCCATCGCCCATCACGCCAACAGTTTGAACTGGCAGTAAAACGGCAAATGCTTGCCAGATTTTATCGTACTGGCCAGACTTACGGATCTCATCGAGATAAATGGCGTCGGCTTTACGTAAGATGTCCGCTTTTTCTTTATTCACGCCACCGGGGCAACGGATTGCAAGGCCAGGTCCAGGGAATGGATGGCGCCCGACAAAGCTATCAGGCAAACCAAGTTCACGACCCAATGCGCGTACTTCGTCTTTGAACAATTCGCGAAGCGGCTCGACCAGTTTGAGGTCCATCTTTTCCGGCAATCCACCAACATTGTGGTGCGATTTGATGGTAACGCTCGGCCCACCGGTAAATGATACGCTTTCGATTACGTCGGGGTATAAAGTTCCTTGCGCCAAGAACTTAGCACCGCCGACTTTTTTTGCTTCTTTATCGAAAGTTTCAATGAACAATCGACCGATAATTTTGCGTTTTTCTTCAGGGTCAGACTTGCCGTCCAACTCACCCAAAAACTCGTCAGCTGCATCAACATGTACAAGGGGAATATTGTAATGATCACGGAACAGGTTCACCACCTCTTCCGCTTCATTCATGCGCAGCAATCCGTGATCCACAAAAATGCACGTTAGTTGATCGCCAATAGCTTCGTGAATAAGCACTGCAGCAACAGAAGAATCAACACCGCCTGAAAGTCCGCAAATGACTTTTTCATCACCGACTTGGTCGCGAATTTGTTGAATGGCTTGCTCGCGATATGCACCCATGGTCCAGTCGCCGGTACAGCCGCAAACATTCATGACGAAGTTGCGGTAAAGCTCGGCGCCTTTTGGCGT
>NZ_JBPOEU010000046.1:0-11970 GCF_051251695.1 Maritalea sp.
TCCATGATGCTAATTGAGAAATGCAGTCACTGCGTGAGCTGGTATGATATTGAAACGGGAGCCCTGCAGGGGCGATTGGGCCTACCTGATTACCCTCATGAGTTCGTGGTCGATAAGGATTTCAAATACGCTTATGTCGGCCATTACGGCGTGCAAAACTCCGGTATTGATGGCACCGATGGGCGCTCGGTGATCGTTGTCGACATTGAGAAACAAGCTATCGCGCACACCTATGATTTGGGCGAACACGCGCGTCCGCATGGGATTGAACTGGACGATAAGGGTCGTTTGTATGTTCTCTCAGAATGGACCGCGCATTTGCTGGTAAAAGACAACCCGCGCGCTTTTGATCAAGGTTGGGATTATATCACGCCAACAGGCGGATCTAAATCGCATCTGTTTGCGTTGAGCAGTGATGGCGATACAGCTTATTCCATGAACTTGACCTCTGACGATGTGACAATGTTCAAGCCGCGTGATGCGTCTTTCGAGCCTGTGTCCATCAAAACGGGCGAGAAACCCGAGGGGCGTTGCTTGCGTGAAGACGCCGGGCTTTTGTACACGTCGCAACGTATTTCCAATACGGCGGCAGTGATTGATACGAACACGCTTGAGATCAAACGCAGCTTTCCTACGCCGGATGACCCATGTCGCATTTATTATGATGGCAAACGCAATCGTCTCGTGACGATGAACCACTTTGGAGGTTCTTTCTCGGTTTTTGATGAGGCCACGGGCGAAATGCTCCATGAGCAAAAAACGCCAGCCAACCCGTTGGCTCTATGCATCGATGATGAGGCGGCTTTTGCCTATATCGCCATCGACTGCAAACAAGTGCAACGGTTTAACTTAGACACATTTGAAGTCGTCCAGACCTTCGAAACAGGCATTGAGCCAGACGTCATGGTGATTTTGCCAGACGGGTATTCAAAACATTGGGAGGGGTTGTCATGAGCAAGCCACGTATTGCAATTGTGCCAGGAGACCCATCAGGGATTGGCCCAGAGTTGATCGCGAGATTGCTCAATGAAAATGGCACGCTTGAGGCTGCTGACATTGTTTTGGTTGGAGACAGTCATCTGTGGCAGCAGGGCGCTGAGCAAGCGGATTTGCCTGTTGAACTGAATGCGATCGAGGAAGCTGACATCGCAGATCAATCTGGTTTGTCTCATCTTGAGATGGAGACCATTGATAAGGATGATGTGAAAATCTCTGAGGTGACAGTCGCGGGCGGCACCACCTCATTGCGCTGCCTCGATAAGGCTTTAGATTTGGCGCAAGCTGGCCTCGTGGATGGTGTGCTCTTCGCGCCATTCAACAAAGCCGCTATGACATCTGCAGGTTTGAACGCTGAAGATGAACATAAATATATGGCACGCTACTTGGGCTTTGAAGGGTATCACTCAGAGATCAACGTGCTCGATAAGTTGATGACGACCCGCGTGACCAGCCATATTGGCATTAAAGACGTTGCTGAAAACATCAGCCAAGAGGGCGTGACGCGCGCCGTCAATCTTGCCAATGACACTTTGCGCCGCGCGGGCAATGAACGTCCATCTATTGCGGTGGCAGCTCTTAATCCACACGCAGGTGACAACGGCAAATTTGGCCGCGAAGAGATCGACATCTTAGAGCCTGCGATCAAAAAGTTCCAAGACAAGCAAATGAATGTCACGGGCCCTTGGCCGTCGGACACCGTGTTCCTCAAAGCCATGCGCGGCGAGGTTGATGCGGTTGTGACCATGTATCACGACCAAGGTCAAATTGCGATTAAACTGATGGGCTTTGAACGCGGTGTCACTGTTGCCGGTGGGCTGCCTATTCCTGTGGCGACCCCTGCACATGGAACGGCCTTTGATATCGCAGGACAAAATAAAGCCAACGTCGGCGCAACGCAACAAGCGTTTGCATTGCTGGTACGCATGGCCAAGACACATCGCGCCTCGCGCGACGCATAAATAACAAGCCTCGCTTTGCGTTGGCATTAAAGGAATAGAATTATGACGAAAATCAAATCGATCCGCACCCGTGTCTGGAACTGGAAAGGGCCGACTGTGCCTCCATCCGGCAATTTTTGTACCAATGCCTCTGATGCGCTTTGGGACAAAGGCGATGCAATGGCGTCTTTCCGTTTTCACCAATGGTTGACTGTCGAAGTTGAGACAGATGATGGCACAATCGGCATCGGCAATGCAGCCCTTGCTCCGACTGTTGTGAAAAAGGCCATCGATGATTGGTATGCGCCGATGGTGATCGGTGAAGATCCATTTGATTACGCTTACATTTGGGACAAAATGTACCGCCGCTCCCATGCTTGGGGCCGCAAAGGCATTGGCATGACGGCTATCTCAGCGATCGATCTGGCGATCTGGGACTTGATGGGTAAACTGACAAATAAGCCTGTATTCAAACTGCTCGGTGGACGTACAAAAGAGAAAATTCCAGCGTATTATTCTAAACTCTACTCTGGCTCAATTGAGTCTATGCAGGCGGAAGCTGAAGAGGCGATGAAGCACGGGTATCAAGGCTTTAAAACCCGCTTTGGCTTTGGTCCTAAAGACGGCATGAAGGGGATGCGCGAGAACCTCAAACGCGTTGAAGCGTTGCGCGAAGTCTTGGGCTACGATGTGGATTTGATGCTCGAATGTTACATGGGTTGGAACCTCGATTACGCCAAACGTATGTTGCCGAAATTGGCCAAATATGAGCCACGTTGGCTCGAAGAGCCGGTGATCGCGGATGATGTAAATGGCTACGCCGAACTCAACGCTATGGGGATCGTACCGATTTCTGGCGGCGAGCACGAGTTCTCCATTATGGGTTGTCAGCAGCTGTTGGAGAAGAAAGCCGTCAGCGTTCTGCAGTACGATACAAATCGCGTTGGTGGCATCACAGCGGCGCAAAAAATCAACGCAATTGCAGAAGCTTACCAAATCCCAGTCATCCCGCACGCTGGCCAGATGCACAACTATCACCTGACTATGGCGAACGTGAACTGCCCGATCGCGGAATACTTCCCTGTGCATGATGTCGAAGTGGGCAACGAGTTATTCTACTACATCTTTGAAGGCGATCCTGATGCCGTTGATGGCTACATTGATCTCGATGATAACAAACCAGGTCTTGGGATCACGATCTCAGACAAACACCTGCATAACTTTGATATCGTGGAGTAAATCGACATGAACTCTGCATACACAGGTATCTGGCCAGTCGCGCCAACGCCGTTCAATCCAGATGGCACGCTTGATCTTGAGGGCATGAAGCGCGTGCTCGATTGCCTCATCGATCAAGGGGCTGATGGTATTTGTATCTTGGCCAACTTCTCCGAGCAGTTCTTGATCTCGGATGCCGAGCGCGAAGTGTTGACGAAGCTCTCCATCGATCACATTGCTGGCCGCGTGCCTGTGATTGTCACCATCAGTCACTTTGCAACTCAGATCGTGGTTGAGCGTGCACGTTTCGCCAAGAGCCTTGGCGCTGATATCGTCATGATGATGCCGCCATATCACGGTGCTTTGCTCAAAGGGAATGCGCAGCAAACCTTCGAGCAATTCGCCGCCGTGAGCGAAGTCGGTATCCCGATCATGGTGCAAGATGCGCCGCTCTCTGGCGTTGATCTTCCAGTGCCGCTCTTGGTCAAAATGGCCACTGAGCTTGAGATGGTCAAACTGTTCAAAATCGAATGCCCTCGGGCCGCCAACAAATTGCGCGACCTTATTGCGTTGGGCGGGGATGCGATTGAAGCGCCATTCGACGGCGAAGAGGCCATTACGTTGCTTGCTGATCTCGATGCAGGCGCAACTGGGACGATGACATCAGGGATGATCGTAGACCAAATCAAGCCGGTTCTGACCCACTTTCACGCGGGACGCATGGATGAAGCTACTGCAGCTTACGGCCGTGTGGCTATGGCGATTAATCATGAGAACCGCCAATGTGGTTGGCAGTCTTGTAAGGCAGCTATGGTTGAAGGCGGCGTCATCAAATCCGATTTCTGCCGTCACCCAATCGCACCGCTACACGCCGATATCCGTACGCGCTTGATCAGCTTGCTCAAGCCGCTTGATCCACTTGTTTTGAACTGGGGTAAATAAAATGCTGACTGGAAAAAATCTCATCGATGGGGCATGGCAAGGATCGGACCAACTGCGCGCAAGTGCGGATCTGGATGGTATGGAATTTGCACAAGCCTCAGCGGCACAAGTCGATGCAGCTTGTTTGGCTGCGCGCCGCGACTTTCGCGCCGTTGCGGCTGTCTCACGTCAGGATCGCGCTGCGTTCTTGCGCTGTGTCGCCGAGCAAATGGATGTCTTGGGCGACGAAATCACCATGACAGGTTGCGCCGAAACCGGTTTGCCGGACATGCGTCTCAATGGCGAAAGAGGCCGCACGACAGGTCAGCTTCGTATGTTTGCGGATGTGATTGAGCAAGACGATTATCTCGACATTCGCGTTGACGAAGCTCTGCCTGATCGTGCGCCGTTGCCGCGCTCTGATCTGCGCTTGACCCATCGTCCTGTTGGCCCTGTTGTGGTCTTCGGAGCGTCCAACTTCCCACTCGCGTTTTCCACTGCAGGCGGCGATACCGCGAGTGCTTTGGCAGCCGGTTGCCCTGTGATCGTTAAAGGTCACGAAGCGCATGCCGGCACAGCGGAGTTGGTTGGGCAAGCTGTGGCAAAAGCCATGGAAATTTGCGGCATGCCCGCGGCAACCTTCCAAATGTTGCAAGGCCCTGGCCGTGTTATCGGCACTGCTTTGGTACAACACCCAGATATTCGTGCGGTCGGCTTTACTGGCTCACTCGGTGGCGGGCGCGCACTCTACGACCTTTGCCATTCGCGTCCTCATCCCATCCCGTTTTACGGCGAGCTTGGTTCGGTAAATCCAGTTTTTATGCTGCCAAATGCATTGGCGAACCGTGCTGATGCTCTTGGCGCTGCATGGATTGGCTCGCTCGTCATGGGCGCGGGGCAATTTTGCACAAACCCGGGCGTTGTTGTGGCGGTTAAAGGCACCGATTTTGACACCTTCACGGCCAGTGCAGTGAAAGCTTTGGCCAATGCTCCTGAGCAAAAAATGCTGACGGACGGCATTCACTCGGCGTTTGAAACGGGCGTGAAAGGCTTTGCAGGTTTGATGCAGGAGTTGGGCAGTTGCGCGCGGTCAGACGTTGCTCGTCATGCATCGCCTGCCGTCTTCAAAATTGACGCAGCAACTTGGATGAAAACACCAGAACTGCAGCATGAAGTCTTCGGGGCTGCGGGTGTTTTGATCGAATGTGATGATGCTGCGCAAATGCAAGAGTTGGCTGAAGAGCTTGAAGGACAGCTGACAGCGACGCTGCACCTCGATGATGGCGACGCTGATTTAGCACGTACTTTGATGCCGATCTTGGAGGAAAAAGCAGGACGTATTTTGTGCAATGGCTTCCCAACAGGCGTCGAAGTGTGCTCAGCAATGATGCATGGCGGGCCTTACCCCGCGAGCACAGATGTGCGCGTGACGTCCGTTGGAACCTTAGCAATTGCACGTTGGTTGCGCCCCGTGTCCTACCAAGACGTGCCAAACGCACTTTTGCATCCGGAGTTGCAAATTTTGCCGTAAGAGCTGCAAAAAGGGTAACTAGCTTTGCTGGGGAGTGAGCGCTACTATCTTTCAAACACATCAATTTGAAAGTTCCGACTTTGCCCAATCGCCTCAGCTCATCCGACAAACCTAAAACACCAGTTACCATGCGCGACGTTGCCAAAGCCGCTGGCGTGTCGCGCATGACGGTTTCACGGGCTCTCAAAAAAAACAGTCCTATTTCGGCTGAAACCCGTGAGCATATTTTAAAGATTGTAAGAGAACTTAATTACGTTCCTGATCAAATGGCAGGTAGCCTGAGCACTAAGAAATCCGGCTTCGTCGCCACGCTTCTACCCTCTTTGAATAACCTTCACTTTGCGCAGACCATTCAAGGGCTGACCGAAGAGTTGGAAAAAATTGATCTGCAGATTTTACTGGGTCACACAGGCTATTCTTCCGAACGTGAAGAACATTTGGTCGAAGCGTTGTTGCGCCGTAGACCTGAGGCAATGGTCCTGTCCTATGATGGGCATACTGAACGTACCTATGAATTGTTGAGCAGCGTGGACATCCCAATCATTGAAATTTGGGAACGTCCTGAGCGGGCGATTGGTCATACTGTCGGGTTTTCAAACGAGCATGCTGCCTTTCGTATGACGCAAGCACTCATTGCCAAAGGCTATAAAAACATCATATTCTTGGGCGAAGAAGATGAAGCTTGGACGCGTGGAGCTGCACGCCGAAAAGGCTTCGTCGCCGCCATGAAAGCCGCGGGGCTAGACGGTGATCGTGTGATGAAATTTGGAAAGCCTCCTTTGTCGATTGAACTTGGTGCACAAGCTGGAGAACAGATCATGGCCGCTTGGCCTGATGCTGATTGTATTTTTTGTGTGTCGGATCTGGCCGCCTTTGGCGTTCAGAGTTATTTGCTCGCTAAAGGAGTGAGAGTGCCCGAAGATGTGGCGATCGCTGGCTTCGGGAATTTCGAAGTTTCGCGCTTTGCATTCCCGTCCATCACAACGGTTATGGTGGAGCCCTTGATCATCGGACGCGAGACGGGCGCACTGATTGCACGGCTATTGCAAGCGGATGATTCAGAGAAAACTACGAATCATATTGAGGTTCCTGCAAACCCCATTTTTAGACAAAGCTGCGCATGATATTAACTATCTGATTTCTATAATTAATATTTCGTAAATTCTTCTTTGTGACCGGTAACATTTGTGCTATTGTGACCGGTAACAAGATCAGCGCCTGCGACGGGGTTGCTTACGGTAGGTAGGGGAGAACTATGCCAAAGATTGTCTTAGAAGGACTGGTGAAGCGTTACGGAGCCTTTGAGGTACTCCACGGCATTGATCTTGAGATGGATGAAAACGAGTTCACTGTGTTCGTTGGCCCCTCTGGCTGCGGCAAGTCTACGACACTGCGTATGATTGCGGGCTTGGAGAGCGTTACCGAAGGTGAGATTTACATCGACGGAAAGCCCGTAAGTCATTTGGAGCCGAAAGCACGGGACTTGGCGATGGTGTTCCAAGATTACGCACTTTACCCTCATATGAATGTTGCAAAGAACATGTCTTTTGCTCTGCGCTTGCAACGCATGCCAAAGGCAGAAATTGATGAAAAGATTTCTGCGGTGGCGGAGACGCTAGGTCTCACCCCGTTCTTGCATCGCAAGCCCGGAGAGCTTTCTGGCGGGCAGCGTCAACGCGTTGCGATGGGGCGTGCATTGACGCGCGACAGCAGCACGTTCCTATTTGATGAGCCGCTGTCAAATCTCGATGCGAAATTACGTGGTCAAATGCGCGCGGAGCTGGCGTTGATGAGTCAACGTGTTCGCAAAAACATGATTTACGTGACCCATGATCAAATCGAAGCGATGACACTTGCAGACCGGATCGTCGTCATGAACGGCGGTTACATTCAACAGCAAGGCACGCCCAAAGAGTTATTCAAAAACCCTGCAAATAAATTTGTCGCGGGCTTCTTAGGAATGCCGCCAATGAACTTCCTTGAAGGGGAAATCATTGAAAAATCGGGTGAAATTTTTGTTGAAGGGCAGGGGTTCAGTGTGAAGTTACCGCGGACAAAAGCGGATGTCGCTCGGGCGCATTCCGCGCGCACAGTGACACTTGGCGTTCGCCCATCGGACTTGGTCTACAATCCGGATGCCGCAGGCGATCAATCATTGCTTCTGAGTATTGTCGTATCTGAATATATCGGGGCGCAAACAGTGCTGCTTTGTGAATGTGGTGGGCAAAAAGTCGAGGTTGAGTTGAAGTCGGATATTCCAATCGACCGTAATGGCCAGCTTCGTTTTGCGATCAACCCTGAAGGCGTGCATCTCTTTGATCAAGAGACCGAAGTCGCGCTTTAAGGCAAACTTATATCTTCAATATTTTCATTTTCTGGGAGGAAAAAAATGATGAATATCAAGACCACTCTTGTCAGTGCTATAGCAGCGCTTTCAATGACGGCAGCCGCTGCTGTGGCTGGGCCATATGACGAGTATGAAGGCACGACTTTGGTCGTGAACTTTCCTGCGCACCCACATTACAATGCGGTGATGAAAGTCCTGCCTGAGTTTACAAAAGAGACGGGCATCCGCGTCGAAGTGGACCAGCTTCAATACCTGAAAATGCGTGAAAAACAGACGCTTGAATTGACGAAAAACTCAGGCGATTACGATCTTTTGGCCTATGTTGTATTTTCAAAAGCGGATTACGTTTACGCGGATCAGCTTGAGAACCTTGCACGGTACTTTATGAACCCTAAGCTCTCTGATCCAAGCTATGATGCTGCGGATTTGGTCGAAGGCTATGTCGCCAATGTCGGCATAGCCGGTGGTGAAAAAGGATATCTTCCAGGCGTAACGGGATCCCTCTACGGTCTACCGTTTGGCTCTGAAACGTCTATCCTTGGATACCGTAAAGACATCTTCGACAAGCACGGCCTTGAAGTTCCGACAAACTATGAAGAACTGCTCGATGTTGCATGTAAAATCCCTGAGCTCGAGCCGGGTATGGGCGGTCTTGCATCTCGTGCGGCTTCTGGCCACCACGCTAGCCACGCGTTCTTGTTGCACCTCGCGCCTCTTGGCGGCCGCATCTTTGATGACAACTGGAACCCGATTGTGAACAACGCCGCAGGTGTTCAAGCAGCTGAAGCGCTCAAAACAATCGTCGATTGCGGGACCGAAGGCGCGGCAACATTTGGGTTTGCTGAAGCGGGTGCATCCTTCTTGCAAGGTACTTCTGCGATGTTCCTCGACTCTACTGTCTTTGCTGGTCAAGTGAACGATCCGAGCCGATCCAAAGTTGTTGGTAATGTTGGATGGGCACCTCATCCAGTTGGTGTGCGTGCGGGCTCACAAACGGGCGGTTTCGGTATCGGCATTCCTAAAAATGCTGAGAACAAAGAAGCAGCGTTCCTCTTGATGCAGTGGCTGACATCTAAGAAAGCCGACAAGCTCATCGCTTTGGCTGGCGGCAACCCATCACGTTACTCAACGCATGAAGATGCTGATGTGAACGCGAAGTTCCCACACATGGCGATCTTTGGTGAAGCGCTGAAAAATGCAGATCCAGACTGGCGTCCAATCATCCCAGTTTGGGGTAAGATCAACGCTGACTTGGGCACAACAATGTCAAAAGTTCTGACAGAAGGTGCTGACATTCAGACCTCTCTCGACGGTGTTGCAGAGCGCGCCAAAAAGATTATGGAAGATGCTGGCTACTACACTTGGCAGTAAATCCCCTGATGCCTCGCAGAAATGCGGGGCATCCCCTGAGATCAAAATACAATCCCAATTTTCCTTCAATTCTCAACTGGTAAGGCAACGCTGATGAGCATCGCAATCAAAGCTAACCGGCTCACTCCGTATATTTTTATGGCACCTGCCGCGATCATTCTCGCTGTCGCTCTATTATATCCGATTGGCTACATGATCTATGCCAGTTTTTTGGATTGGAGCCCCAGCCAACGTATCGGAGAGGCTGATTTTATTGGCCTGCGCAACTATGTAAATCTGATGCATGATGCGGCGTTCCGCGAGAGTTTCTGGGTGACCGTTAAATTCGCTGCAGTGGTTGTGACGCTTGAGATGATCATCGGCGTGGGGCTTGCGCTCTTGCTTGATCGTAACATCAAAGGCATGTCCCTGCTGCGCACAGTCTTCATCCTGCCTATGATGATTGCTCCGATCGTTGTCGGTTTAATGTGGCGCTACATGTACCATCCGACTGTCGGCATTTTCAATCGCACGCTTAAAAGCTGGGGTTTTGATGAAGGCATTCCTTGGCTCTCTGACAGCACGTGGTCCTTTGTGGCTGTGGTCATGGCCGACGTCTGGCAGTGGACGCCGTTTATCTTCATTTTGTCACTCGCCGCGATGCAATCTTTGCCGCGCTCTGCTTTGGAAGCCGCAGAAATTGACGGTGCCACGGAGATGCAAAAAATCATCTACATCAAACTGCCTTTGATGCTGCCGGTACTGATCGTGACACTCATGCTGCGTTTGATTGACGCCTTCAAAGTACTCGAAGTGATCATGGTGCTCACAAATGGCGGCCCCGGCTTGTCGACTGAAATTGTAGCTCTGCGGATTTTCCGTACGGCGCAAGAATTCCAAGAACTTGGGGAAGCTGCAGCCATGTCAAACACGTTGCTTATGGTTCTGATGACACTGACGATCGCAATGTTCGCATACAATAAATCGCAAGAAAATCGTACTGCTCGCCTTGAAGCGGCTGCTGCGAAGGGAGCTGAATAATGTCTGTTCAAAAAGAAACCCAGAACCCACTTTTCTATATGCTCATCGTCATGTTGGTGGTCATGTCCCTTGGGCCGATCATCTTGATGCTGGCGACCTCATTTAAGACCAATGTGGATGTGTATGATAGCTCCGTTTCAGCGTTCTTCTTTGCGCCGACAATTGCCAACTATGAGACCGTGCTTTGTGATGTGCTTTGGTACGATCCATCCCATGTCGATTACTGTGATCCGACGTTCGGGCGCGCTTTGGGCAACTCCATTTATGTTGCGCTCGTCTCGACTGGGCTCACATTGTTGATGGGCTGCATGGCGGCTTACGCTTTGGTGCGCTTTAAGTTTATGGGCCGCGGCACAGTTTCCATGACCACGCTTTTGATGCGTATGGTTCCTCCTGCTGTTTTGCTTGTACCAGTTTTCGGCATCTGGACATTTCAGTATGGTTTGGACGGGACTTTCACTGGCATCATCTTGGTTTACACCGCGATGAACTTGCCCTTCGTGATCTGGATCCTGCAATCCTTCATCGTGCAAGTTCCAATGCAACTGGAGGAAGCCGCGCGCATGGATGGCGCAAATCCCATTCAGATTTTCTTCCTGGTGGTCTTGCCGATTATCAAACCTGGCCTCGCGGCCGCGGCGATCTTTACGTTCCGCATCGCTTGGAATGAGTTTTTGCTTGGTAACGCACTGCTGGACCGCAACACGCGTACAGTCCCTGTGACCATCGTGAACTCGATCACGGAATATGACATCAACTGGGGGGTCATCATGGCCACCGGTATGCTGCTCGCGATCCCGCCGATCATCTTCACATTCATTGCCTCTAAACAAATTATCACCGGCATGACTGCGGGTGCGGTTAAAGGCTGATGCTTGATTGGCTCCTCTCCCCTATTGATGCCGCGCGTCCCCATGAGATTGGCTTTGCTCTCTCGTGGCACGCGCGGCTCATGGTTCTCTCTTGGGGCACGCTGACGCCTGTGGCCATTTTGATTGCTCGGTTTTACAAAATCATGCCCAATCAAGACTGGCCGCGCGAGTTGGACAACACATTCTGGTGGCGCGTTCATTTTTGGGGACAAATCGCGTCCTTCGCCATTGCTTGCGCCGCCCTGCTTCTTATCTTGGTCTCGGCGCAAAATATTGGGGCTGCAGGACGTCACCAGTTCTTAGGCTATACGGTCATGAGCCTTGGCGCACTCCAGCTTTTGTCAGGCTTTCTGCGGGGATCAAAAGGTGGGCCGACAGCGCCACATCCCGATGGCACGCTTCGCGGTGATCACTTCGATATGACGCCGCGCCGCTTGGCTTTTGAGCTCATCCATAAGATCGTTGGCTATACAGCTCTGGGCTTGATTATTGTCACGATTGTGACCGGTCTTTGGGCGGCAAATGCGCCTATCTGGATGTGGGCCGCCATGACAGGTTGGTGGGGATTGCTTGCGCTTGTTGCTGTGCGTTTGCAAAGACAGCGCCGAGCCTATGACACTTACCAAGCTATTTGGGGCGATGACGCCGAGCTTCCAGGAAACACTATGCCAAAACAAGGGTTTGGTGTGATGCGACCTTCAGAAGTATCGAGATTTAAAGATAAGACTTAAAGAGCGGGCCGCGTGTCTGGTA
>NZ_JBPOEU010000047.1:0-10536 GCF_051251695.1 Maritalea sp.
GTTATATTTTCTTAACACTTCACAGCGAACAAGCCCGTTTTTTCGCAGCCTCTTAACAAGTGCCTTGCGACTGACATCTATTGTGCTCGTCTCTGCGGCATCGATCTCGCGGGCCAATGTCGGTTGGGCAGGTTACGAAACAGATCATCAAGGACAGGATGAGCGGGCACCAACCGTTCAGCAGCATCCGTCTTGAGGAGCCTAACGCCATTGGGACGCACATGAATGAACGTTCCCAGATTGCCCTTTTGAACAAGATCTTCGCGAAGTGAAGTGGTCCTGCTTTTTAGGACAGGTTTGCGGCTCAGCTAAGATGTAATCTGGTTGGTTTCACGCGGCCTTCTGCGTCTGTTCTTTTGTGAAGAACACGTCGTCGGGTGATCGTTTGTCGAGAGCGGTGTGGGGCCGCTCGATGTTGTAGAAGCTGATCCAATCTTTAATCACGCGTTTGGCTTGGAACCCGTTCTGCAATTCATGCAAGTATACGGCCTCCTGTTTGAGGGACCGCCACAGCCGTTCGATGAAGATATTGTCGAGATAACGGCCACGCCCCTCTATTACCGGCAGTGCATTGGCAAAGCCAATGTCACGAGAGGCATCGATATTTTGATTTTAGCCTCAGTCAAAGGGGGGCCAGGCCGCACCAGTGAACTGCGATCCTTGGTCGGTGTTCATAATCTCGGGCTTTCCGTATTTTGCGATGGCCTCTTTCAAAGTCTCAACACAGAAGCTGGCGTCCAGCGTAAGCAACAGTTCTCATTATCCTCAAAAACGTGTCGGTCAACGATTTTAGGTATTCTGCCACCAGTTTCTAAGACAACAGGTTCTTGCCATGGGAAGCCCGACGGGATCGCAACCTGAATCTGGTAAGCGTCGAAAGGTCCATTTGGACCAGAAACGACCAAGTTTCCCGTTAGAACAACGCAGTCCTTCCAGGTCGTTATTGCTAATTCAGGCTGGTGCTCAGCTACTGCCGCAGAAAAATCAGTTAAGAGCCCCTCTGGAATTCGGGGGTCTGGCTTCAATTTGACCACGGCTTTCCGCCTTCGCCGCTGGACTGGCGGGATTTAACGGCGGATTCCATCC
The DNA here is from genome assembly GCF_051251695.1 of Maritalea sp. Lineage (NCBI taxonomy): Bacteria > Pseudomonadati > Pseudomonadota > Alphaproteobacteria > Hyphomicrobiales > Devosiaceae > Maritalea > Maritalea sp. The sequence continues at coordinate 1,087 of NZ_JBPOEU010000047.1, forward strand.
GTTCAACACGCTCGGCGTCTGACAAAGCGGCCGCTGCTGCCGATGCTAAAAAGGGTGCGGCAAGACCCGCGCCCACTGCTGACTTGGTTTCCAAAGCTACTGCAGCCTTTGCTTCATCTTTAACAGGTTCAGCAAAAAAGCGGTGCTTGAACGCTTTACGCCATGCACCGCGAGCTTTTTTATCGTCGTCGGCATCGTCATCAAGCGCATCCAATGTTTCGAGTGATGACTTGGCTTGGTCAATTAGCCGACCAATCCGATCAACGTCCTTGTCGTCAGACACTTGGATACCGTTAGCGTAGACTGGTGCGTATTTTGATCGCTGAGACAGCGAACGCAGGGTCTCGCGGAACGACCGATCATCACGGCCATCATCAGAGTTGTAGGGCTCAATGAACAAAGCTGTTGCAACTAATCCACCAGGAAAAGAAAGGTTCAATCGAGCGGTATGGGTTTTGGTGAAGAACTTGCCCAAACGGATGACTCGGCGAAGCTGGTAACCTCCGGATGTTTCTGAGCTTTTTGCAGAGACCTGAAGTTCAATCCAAGCATTCATCGCGCGAGGATCGGAATCGATCCACTCATCTCCGGCCGACAACTCATACTTCCACCCAACGTCAGTCCAGCGACGCCGAAACACTGGAAAATCGCACTGATACGATAAACCAGAAATACTCTCTTATCAAATAATGTTATTATCTTCATAATCGCTGACGTCACGCAATGCGGTTGAAACGTTTCAATTGCTTATTTCTCTGGAATGATGCAGATAGAAGTGGATTACTGAAATTAACTAAATAATATGAAAAAATGATAAAGTGGTAGCGACAATGTCTAGCGGCAAAACCAATAATCTGAAGGGTCGGGCAACCATTCGAGATGTGGCACAAGCGGCAGAGGTTTCTGTCGGCACAGTATCACACGTCTTGAACAAATCAAAAGGCGCTTCCGAAGCAACTCGGACGGCTGTCATGAAAGCAGTGGTCGAGCTGGACTATCGCCCGAATAGTTTAGCAAAGTCTTTGATTGCTCGCCGGACGCGTCCTGCGTTAAAACAAACGTCCCATGCGCCAACAATCATTTCGGTGGGATATTTATCGGTTGATTACATGGTAAGCATTGATCATGTCCCTGTTAATGGGGAAAGGATGACATCTAAAGCAATTCATAAAATGTTAGGCGGCCCTGCTGCAAATGTTGCAGTATTCGCTGCAGGGCTTGGGGTGCCATTTGAATTGAATGTCGAGATTATAAGTCAGGTCGGTGGGGATGCTGACAGTCAATGGGCGTTAGAGGAACTCGCTCACAATGGCGTTGATGTTAGCGGAACGCTACAGGAAGCTGGCGGGAGGCTATCACGGTGCATTGTTTTGGTGGATGCCAATGGGCAACGTACGATTGTAAACGAACCCCTTCAAGTGCCAGTAAATCTATTGGAGCAACATTTATCACAGCAGGTACAAAATGATAATCCAGCCTGTATCCATTTTGACGGATTTCACTTTGAGACGGCTCAAAAAGTTAAATCTGGCATGAGAGCTGCAGGGTATCTGTCATCCCTGCATGCAGCCGGTTTGGATGCAAAGCAGAAAACGCTTGAGGGCTGTCTTGAGCTGATGTGTACATTTGATTTGCTATTTTTAGATCAAGATACATTTGCGAAAATTACAAGGGGAGACCTTGAGCTGGAGGTTAATCCTGAGCGCTTATTTTCAAGGGATAAGCGGCACTTGTGTCGTGCGATTGTGTTAACGAAAGGTATCCATGGGGCGACATTATTGCGTCCAGATACTGCACCTTTGAATCAATCTTGCCCCGCGACGCAAGCTGTCGATGTCACCGGTGCAGGCGACGCATTTACAGGGCTATTTCTGGCTGCTTGGCTGTCATGCGGTGATATGGAGGCCGCGCTACGCCATGCGGTGAATGGGGCAAGTTTGTCGGTTACAGCACTGGGTGCGCAAGGCCGGATTGTTCGTGCAGAAGATATTATCTCAAAGGATCATATTCATGACGAATAGGAAGCGACCTGTGCTTTTGTGCATTGGTGATATTGATATGGATATTATCATAACCGTTCCTGCTCCTCCCGGAAAAGATCAAAAGATAGATGGGAAATGTGTTGCGAGGACAGCAGGGGGCATGGCCGCAAACGTAGCTGTTGGAGCGAGCCGATTAGGAACCGTGACGAGACTGCTTGGAGTTGTTGGCGATGATGAGATGGGCCGCGAAGCATTGTCTGCACTTAACTATGAAGGAATTGATTTAACCCATTCGCAGGTTCGCGTAGGCGTTCCCACATTTTTTTGTGTCGTATTGGTCGATGCTGAAGGCGAAAAGTCATTAGTAAAAGCAGTCAGTCCCGCTTATTTGCCGCAAGTTTCTGATGTAAAAGCTGCAAGCTTTGACGGCGTCACCCATGTTCACATGACGTTCACTAAGCCGGATTTGGCTTTCGCAGTGATCGCGCAAGCCAATGCGGCGGGGGCTAGCATCTCGCTTGATCTTGAAGCTGCAGATGTACCTGATGATTGTGGGGACGTCACCAAGTTGATAGAAAGCGTTGACCTGTTATTCATCAGCGAAAATAGCCGTAAGGCAGTCGAACAAAGGATTGGCTGTCTGCTGGCCTCGGCATGCCGTTCAATTGTAATGACGCGCGGCCCATATGGGGCGTCGGTCGAGCAGCATGGCGAAATCTATGAGGTTTCAGGGCATACAATCGATGTTGTTGACACGACTGGTGCTGGCGATGCTTTCGCGGCTGCATACTTACATTACATTTTGTCTGGATCTAATGCCGTTAAGGCCTTGCAAGCAGCCAATATAGCTGGGGCGCTATCAACGCAGGCGTATGGGGGGCAAGCTGGTATGGTATCTAAAACCCAAATCGAAGAATTTTTATTGGCACAAAAGAATGAGATTGATAATGCCTGAGCATAGATTCGAGTTTGCAAAGATCATGACTGACAGGGGGTTTCTCACCCCTGAGGCATATGTCATGGATGGTCTCCTTGATATCGTGGACGAAGGGGTGTTGGGGGCTTCCAATCACGTTTCTCTATCGTTGTCGTTAATAGCAAAGGTTGCCGCGCAGGGAGGTAAAAACTCTTGCGTTGAGGCACTGATGCTGGCGAATTTTATTGCGCTTGTAAGGGGTGAGGGGGCGCCGATCGTAGCCAATGCTGTGAACTGGCAAGTGGAAGGACTTGAAGGCTTATCCGATGAGAACGCCGTGCAAAGATTGCAAGATCGGGCGCTCGATTGGGAGGTGTCAGCGCGGGATCGACGTGACAAACTTCTGGCTAAAGCAAATGAAATGCTTACGTCAATTCGTAGGCCAATGATCTACGATTACTCAAGTACCGTCGCCGATCTGATCCGTACTCTGGCAATTAATACGGGATTGGAGGCTATCATTATTCCTGAGAGCCGTGCAATTGATGGGGGGCGTCGATATATGAATGCGCTGGCCGACCTAAATGTTAATATCGATTTCTTACCGGATTCGGCTATTGAATATGCAGCGACTTACGCTGATGCCGTATTTTTAGGTGCCGAGAGCGTCACGCTTGACGGTGGAATTATAAATACAATTGGGTCCACGTCGACTGCGCGCGCGGCGCAGGCGCATAATGTTCCTGTGTATGGTGCCGCTGATTTGTTCAAAGTTGGTACGAAGCGCGCTAACGAAATGCCTTCAAGGCCCTTGCGAGAGTTCCCATTTTTACTCAAAGCCAACGAGGCAGCTAGGACGTCGGCCCCAGAGCTAGAAATAGTTCCTCCTGCACTCATATCAGCCATCCTCACTGAGGTCGGTCCCGTTGTGCCAATGGAACTTGAAAGCTCGTTGCATTGGCGGAACGTATAAATAGGAGTATCAAAAATGACCCTTCATGATAGCTTAGCTTTGATGAAACGCGAACTGATCGAGCAGCCTCAAACGTTGGCGGCCGCCCGTGATGCAATTTTTCGAGAAGCCGCTTTAATTCGACCACATAAAGCTGAAACGATCTGGATAGGGGGCTGTGGGGATAGTTTATTTGCAGCCCAAGCGCTGAGCTTATATTTTCGGCAACAAGGATGGGCGGTACGGCCAGTTAGTTCTGCTGAGATGCTCTGGGACGTGGATATTCAACCGGAGGATAGCGTGGTGGGGATTTCAATGTCAGGTTCCACGCGCCGTACTGTTGAGGCAATTCGTGCAGCATCTGCGATTGGCGCTTATACTATTGCCATTACGTTGAACTCTAACAGTGATTTGGCGCAAGCCGCGACTAAGACGCTTTCCTTGCCTTTTGTTCCGATCAGTCGCGCTATTCCTCATGGTATGGACTATCACATGACTTTGCTGGCACTGATTGCTTTAGCAGGTGACACTCTGGTTACTGAGCCACATGTGATCCTTGCTGATGCAGGTCCTAAAATGATGACAGAAACGCAAGCTATAGCTGCGCGTGTTACTTCAAATACCAGGTTCTTTTTTCTTGGCAGCGGTGCGGCATTAGGGTCTGCCAATTACGGAGCAGCAAAGATGCACGAGGCCGGCGGTCTCTCAGCATGGGCATTTGAAGCTGAAAATTTTGCTCACGGGGCGCAGTTTATGCTTAAAAAGGGTGATCATGTGGTGCTCTTGGGGGCGGGCGGACGCTCTGATGCTCGGACGGCGTCTCTGTACACAGGATTTGAAAAATTGGGAGTTTCTGTGAGCTCAGCGGGCTTAGATACTGATGATGCACTATCCGCTGCGGTCTTGTCGGGATTACATTGTCAGGCACTTTGTCAAAGTGTTGCAGCTGCGTTTGAGTTAAACGTGTCTGATCCCGCAAATGGTTCTGGTGCAGATACCGTCCAGAGTAAGTGGTTCAGCTGGACGGCATCTTAACTTTAAGATTGGTTAGAGCGTTTACGGACGCGAGCGCGCCAGTGGTCTCCAGTAATGTTATCGGTGATTACACTACCGATAAGTAGAATGCCAATGGTCGCTAGCTGCCAAGCTTGCGATACATTTGCTAATTGGAGCCCGACTTGGAGTGTCGTTACAATCAAAACAGCTAGGATTGTTCCGGAAAGGCGACCTATGCCTCCGAAAATATGCGCACCACCTAAAACTGCAACAGTGACCGACAGAAGCTCCATGCCGTCACCCGCGTCTGCGCGGGCGGCTTGAAACCATGATATGGTCATAATCGCAGCTAATGCAGCGACCATCCCACTGATGCAGTAGAGCGCAAAGCGCAGATGCCAAACTTTTACTCCTGATAAAAATGCTGCGCGTTCGTCGTTGCCTGCAGCGTAGATATGTGAGCCAAGCCGTGTGTGAGACAATATGACATGCAAAACTACGGCAAGTGGTAAGAAAACAATCCACATGTGATTTGGTATTCCTAAAAACCTACCTTGGGCAAGGCTTCCAAACCATTCTGGAATTCCACCAATCGGCGCGCCGCCAGTCAAAGCTAGAGCTAGGCCTGAGTAAGTGAAAAACGTTGCAAGCGTCGCCATTAGTGAAGGCACATGCAAAATGCAAACCAAGAAGCCATTGACGGCACCCAGCATCCCACCAAGGCCAATACCGATCGCACAGGCGAGCAAGATAGGTATCCCATTTGCGGCGAGGCCAGCGATTGCGAGGCCAACTATCGACATTGTAGCTCCAATAGATAGATCAATTCCCGGTCCGCCAGACAGGATTACTAGCGTTTGAGCCATCCCTAAAACTCCAAGAACAGGCACATATTGTAATAGATAGGTGACAGTCGAAGCTTGTAGAAAATAAGGAGAAAGGAATGCTCCGAGAAGCCCTGCAGCAATCAAGAGCGCCGTAAGAAAAAACATGCGCTGATTTAATGGGTCTTTCATGATGTTCTCCTAGTTTCGAAGGCATCGATTGCAAGGACCGCGATGAGCAGGCCTCCTATAACGACAGTTTCCCACAATGATGATACACCAATCAGCACTAGGCCGTTTTGCGTAATTTTTATAAAGATAACACCTAACAACGCCCCAAGTAGAGAGCCTACTCCTCCCCGAATATTGGCACCTCCAAGAATTGTTGCCGCGATGGCTTCTAGAGCAATATTTGTGCCAATATTAACTTCTACATTCCGCAAGCGTGCCACATAAAGAAGAGCAGCTACGCCTGCAAAGAGACCGAGCAACGCATAGGCTTGTATTTTTGTGCGTTCGACGGAGATGCCAGCTAACTGAGCGGATTTTTCGTCACATCCGATGGCGACAACGCGCTGCCCCCAAGGTGTGCGTCGCAAAATTGTCCACGACCCCCCATATACGACTGCAATTACAAACACACCGGATGGTATGCCCGCAAAGCTGCCTAATACGAGAAAGGATAATGAATTTGGCAAACCACTGATCCACACGCCACCTATCACGATAAATAAGGTCGCAGTGAAAATATACATAGAGCCTAGCGTTGCTACGATAGGTGGCACGCGCGTTTTTGCAATGAGAAGACCATTGCCGTAGCCGAGAGCTGCTCCGGTAAGAAGTCCTATAGGTATAACAATAATATCTGGCATTCCATATTGATAGGCTCGACCAATCATGACCGCAGAAACTGCTAAGATGCCGCCAACACTTACGTCTATCCCACCAAGAATTATGATGATCGTCATTCCTGCGCAAATAACAGAAAGATCTACTGAGTTGCGCAATACAGTTGTCAAGTTGCGTGAAGATAAGAAGAATTCCGACTGACTGGCGAATACAATGCATAGTATGATCAAGGTGATAAGTAATAAGCCTTCTCGACCCACAGTTATGGGCCGAGAAACAGATTTTTTTAATGTGTTTTCCATGTAAGGATCAGAAGTCAAAATTGTCGACGTTGTCGATCGTAAACACAGAAGGCGTCCCTAGAACAATCACTTTGGATTCTGTTTGGACTTCGATTGTGCGGTTTAAGCCTGGTACTTCCAAGTCGCTAGTAATCTCATTCCCCATTGCCAAATGGTTGCCAACAAAGACTGTAAGGTATCCTAAATCGGCTGGGTTCCAGAGAACGGAGTAGGGCATCGCTCCTGATTTGATGTAACCGCGTGCCGTATTTGGAGAACAAAAACCGGCACTAAGAACTTCTCCGATTGCATCCGCAGCTTCTACCGCTTGTGCAATGCCTGGACAAGTTGTGGATGCCATACCTAAAACGGCTTTTAGGTCAGGGTTTCGGGTCATAGCATCCGATGCAAATGCATAGGCACGTGCCGCAGTACCGTCTGTGTGGTCAACAGAAACAATTTCGATATTTGGATATTTTTGTTCTGCCCGCTCTTGTACGGCTGCAATCCAGTTTTGCATTGATTGGATCGTTGGAGAGTCCGATACGATGGCGATTTTACCACTGTCGCCTATACGTTCGACGGCTTCATCCAGCAAAGTATAGCCGAGATCCTGATCTAACGCCTGAGCAACATAGAATTGCCGAGCGCTGCCTGGTGCGTCAGCATCAGATGTCAACACGACGATTCCTTGATCTAATGCACGTTTGATTGCGGGCTTTAATGTCTCTTCATCCAATGGCGAAATCGCAATTACATCAAATCCTTGATTTACAAAGCTATCGAAAATGCGGAGTTGGTCAGCAGCGTTAGTGCTTGTAGGGCCTTGTTGCACATATTCAGCTCCCAAATCTTTCGCGGCTTTCTCGGCGCCTTCTCGCATTGCAATGTAGTAAGGAATTCCAGAGATTTGCGGAATGAATGCGATGCGTTTTGCCTCTTGAGCTGCTGCACTGAACGTGCTGGCTAGGGTTAGTGCCATACCGGCGACAAAAATCGTTTTCAAAGACATTTATAAACTCCTGTTTCGTTTGTGATGGGAATGTTGGGTTAGTGAGTTGGTGCGGTTTTTTTTGCTAACGTGGCACCTGTAATAAGCCCTACAACTTCTTCTGGTGTCGTTTGGGACGTCTCAAGGAGGCCAATCCTTTGCCCGCGCCGCAAAACCGTGATGCGGTCAGAGACTTCGAAAACGTCTTGAATATTGTGAGAAATAAGAATGACGGACTTGCCTTGTGACCGCAGCGTTTTGATAAATTCCAAAACCTTACGTACCTCAGCCACAGCAAGTGCCGCGGTAGGTTCGTCCATTATGATAAGGCTTGCATCAATGTTAAGCGCACGTGCGATTGCGACTCCTTGCCGTTGTCCGCCAGATAAATGCTCAACCCATGTATGAATGTCTGGGACCACCACATCTAGCTCATCTAGAAGTTGTACGCTGCGCTTGAACATGGCTCGTCGATCTAAAAACGAAATACCTGCAAATTTTTTTGTAATTTCGCGCCCTAGAAAAATGTTGTCGGCAATCGTCATTTTTCCGGCAAGTGCGAGTTCCTGAAAAATAGTGGCGACACCTCTATTCCAAGCATCTTGTGGAGATGTGAAATTGATGGGCTGGCCATCTAGCATCATATTACCTTCGTCTGGTTTATGTGCTCCAGCGAGAGTTTTGATCAAAGTGGATTTCCCCGCACCGTTATCGCCTACCAATGCCATAACTTCGCCTTGGCGGATTTCAAAATCTACTTGGTTCAAGGCTACAACGCCACCAAATCGTTTTACCACGCCCTCAACCGATAGCTTTAAAATGTCATTCATAGGATTACACCTTCAATTGAAACGTTTCAATTTATTATTACGTTTACCTGATACTGATCTGTCAACAGGTTTTCCGGCCATTAGGTCCCCGATCGCCAGCAAGCCTATTAGATCAAAGGGCAGCTGCCTAATTCAAAGGCAGTTAGGTAAGTTCAACGATGCGATTTCAATCAGAGACAGACCTGCAGAAGTCGAGGACCGGGCCGTACCAGGTCATTGGGAAGGGGACTTAATCGCAGGATCTGGCAATAGCTTTATCGCAATATTGGTCGAACGCCATACCCGCTTTGTGATGCTGGCGAAGGTTGGCAACAAAGCCAGTCACAGCGTCATTCAAGCATTATTCATCAGAAGAGAAGATCAGGATCGTGTTGGACGGCCTGCGTGCCGTGAGGGGATATCACAGGGCATCTATTACAAATGGTCAAAGGACTTCATGGAAGCCGGGAAGAAGCGGCTGACCGGGGACTCGCCACCGATGCAATAACCGCCGCTGCATAAACCCCGAGCATCTGGAAATAGGGACGAGGGGGGAGAACTTTATGGATGAAAGAGAGTTCGCGGCGAATGGAGTTGACTATAGCCTTCTGTGAGGGCTCGGTTCCCATGGCCTGCTTCGGCCTCACAGCCCGACACCCGTGCCACCCGTAAACTAGGGCTACCTCGAGCCCATAGGCCCTGTACGGCAACCACAGGGGCATAAATCTGGGGCATTCCTCAGCAGGTTAGTCTGCTGGGTCTAGGCTTGTTTATCATGGTGAAAATGGCTGGGGTGGTAGGATTCGAACCTACGGTACATGCTACCAAAAAGCATTGCCTTACCACTTGG
>NZ_JBPOEU010000048.1:0-9395 GCF_051251695.1 Maritalea sp.
CCGACAGGACATGAAGTCCAAACCAGCCCGTCAGCCCAGTAAAGATCGTGCCGATCAGGTAATCCTTGCGGCGGTGCGTAAAACGAACAGACATATTGCGTCCTTTCTCAGTAGCGGCGGGTTTGCGCGCCCCAAACGGCGACCAATGCAAAGCCGCAAGCCAAAACCAGCGACATTGCGGCAAAGCCCTGTCCTGTTTCGGTCTGGGCATGCGCCAGACCAACAAGACCGATGATGGCGCACACGGCACAGCTAAATGCCGCCTGTGCCCGTTCTTTCAGGCTTAGTTTCCAATTCACACGAATACTCATAGTGTCTCCTTTCTAAGGGTGATCAGTGAGGGAAGGGATCAGCCGATGGCCGCGCCAATGACGATCAGAATGATCACGGCGGCGATGATCCCCGGCCAAGGGTTTGGTTCTTTGCGGTAGACGTTTCCGACATGTTTATAGCGTGCCATTGTCTTTTCCTTTCTGCTGGTGGTGTGGCTCAGGTGAGCCGTTTGATCACGAGGACATTGAGATACGTCACGACGGTCTCGACGCCAGCGCGAATGGCGAAGTAGGTTATTGGGTAGCTTGCCATCTCCATTGACCACGCCAGATATTGCGCGGTCGAGTAGCTGTAGAGGTCACGCAAGATAGCGGTGACAGGGGTTGATATTAGCGGCCAGACAAGCGGGCCGACAAAAACCGTGGCACCAAGTGCGATCAATCCTGTGAAGCTGGAGAACGGACCCTTTGCGCCTTTTTGATGTGCGGTGTTGCGCATGGTTCAACGCCTCACCGATCAAGCCAAGGCTTGGCTGTGCAGCGCAAAGGCCCAAACAGCTATCAGCGCTAGAACCAAACCTGTGAGATTGAAGGGCGTCATGCGCTCGCCGAACAGCACGATTCCGACGGTAGACATCAGGATCAATTGCGCCATGCTCGACAAGACAACGCCTTGACCAATGCCGACTTGCAGGAGTTTTGCGTAGATCAAGTTGCTCACTGCAAATATTCCAAAGGCCGTTCCCAGTGCCGTGAATGCCCCCGTGTCGGCGAATTTCTTCAAGAACACTGTCCCGACAGAGAAGCCTGCGCTGGAAGATAGTAGGTATGCGAGAGTGATAGAGTTCATTTTGAGGGTCTCCACATTTGATCTGAATTCGCGTTAGGTATTGATTATGCTTGGGAAAACTCATCGTCATTCTCGTCTTCCCTATAAGCAGCCTTGCATTGCGCGATTCAAACCACCAACATTGCGGCAACCTCAGGAAGAATATTACCCCCCAGAGCCAATGCCCCGGACGTACACGCCAAAGAACCGTTATTGCCGAAATACCAAACTGTCAGAACAGGAGTTTCTGACAGCCTTAAGCGGATTCACTGGCGGGGTTGGCGCAGCAGCGGTTGCACGCGATATGGAGCGCTCAGAGCGGTCGATTCGCACACTCTTTGGCCGCTTTCGGCAACGATTCATGGAGGATGAAAACCTGACAGGATGGTTTTGCAGAGCATCAGATTTGCCCGACACCGATGACCCGGTTTGGCCAGCCCTGCATCATTGCATGTTCCACTGCGAGGCATACATCCCCGACAAAACTTACACGTCACCGCACTTTGTGACCCAGTTCAGAAGCGTTGACCCTAATGCGGACCACAGGCAGCGCGTCGCGCGTTTTACGCGCAGCAAACACGGCACAAAATGCAGATCATGCCCAGTTTCATTGGATTTTGAGTTTGATGTGCAGGTGCGCGAAGTTTGGGGCAAACACGATTTACGCGTCGGCGGCGTGCCGCGCGACAATTTCAAACCGCATTTCTTTGAGATTATGTTACGTGCTGCATGGTCGATCAGAAACGACAAATTCCAGCTCCCCGAGGGTTATAATCTGGATTATATCGTGGCTTGCTTCGAAAAAGAGCCGCTTTGATTAGCTGTACCGGATCACAGTGTCCGTTCCACGGCGCAGCGCCACCGCGTATTCAGTCAGCTTGCGGGCCATGTCGTCATAATAATCATTCCACTCAGGATACAGCTCTAGATCGCGCAGAACCTGTGCCATGTCGTCGAAAAATCCTGCCACAACAAGGTAGACTGGCATGTCCTGCTCTTTGTTGAGTCTGCTATCTTCAACTGGTATCATTCTGTGCGGGTCTTGAGACAGCTCTTTGGCCAGATAGCTGGCAGCTGACGCAAGGCTATCAAGATAGGTGAAAGTCTCGTTATCAAGGCCATCACGCGGCAATGTTACCGAGAAAAACTCGGCAAGACCTGTCAAATGTTCATTCGCCATCTCCAATATAGGAATCGGCTGAACATCATCGATAGACAATGCCGTTCGCTCAAGGACGAACTTTGCCTTGTTCGCAAGATTGCCTGATTTGGCCATCGTCAAATTATTCCCGTAAAACCAAGACAGACACAGATTTACATCATGCAACCGCAACGAAACACAAGCACAATTGCGCGAACGTTACACACGGCCCTTTGCGGACCTTCACCGGCTTTTGGCTATGCTGCGGTTGCAGCCCGCATAGCGGATATTGGCAGCCAGCAAGAAACCGTTAGATCGTTCGATGACTGCATCGGGGGACATTGCTGTCATTGGTTTTGCTTATCCGCTCTCAGAGGCCACGAAATTCTCATCAAGACTAACTGGGCAAATATGGATCGTTTCGCTCACCGGTAATCTCATAAGTAGCGACCTCGACCTTCACGGCCTCTGGCAAGCTTTCCTGAATCTTTGTTGCAAGTTGCTCACGCGCGCGCTGGCCATTTGCTCCGCAGACAACGTACAACTTGTCGGGTCGCACCTTTTTCGCAAACGCGGCGAGCTTCTGAATTTCAGAAGCTTTCAATGTCTTGGAAGTAGTGGCTTCGACTACGATGGTTTCGCCATCTACCACTGCCAAAAGATCAACTTCACAGTCATTTGTCCCATCTTCTCTGTATTTGTCGAACCAGATCAAGGTCGAGGGTAAAAAATAGAATGATCTCTGCGCACGTTCTGCAAGCTGCCAAAGTGCCCAGATTGCCGGTTCGGTCCCATGATCACTATACGCTTCGACAAGGAAACCGCTGGCCTTGAACTGCCATCCACCTGAAACCGGCGGAAGCGCTTTGATCTGGCACACATTACACGTCATCGCTCCAGACAAATCGTCGATCGAAACCCAGTTCCGGTTATAGCAATTGCGACACTGCCATTCATGACCTTGAAAAAGCACTTTCCGCTCACAAAGATATTGGATGGAAGCATCCAATTCTCGCGAGGAAAGAAGCTCATCGCGATTTCCTTCTTGCATATGCGGGTGCTTGTTTAAAAACGCTGCGACTAAATCATTGAAGCGCTTCAGCAACTTAGCATACTGTATGAACCGATCCGGCCGTTTTAGCTGTGAAACAAGCCTCAGCGCTTCTCGGACTACAGTTTGGCGGCTTCGTTCGTCACTTACCACCCATTCTTTACCGTTTGCTCCTAGTCGTTTCGAAAGGACATTCTGGAAGTCCGCTTCAAGTTGGTCATCTAAATGCGACGGATCAGCACCTAATTTGTGCAGGGCCTCTCGCCAAAAATTGTTCATCAGTGTTTCAAACGCGTCTGGCAAGCTGTTGAAGTGTTGAAGTGTGCCTAGGAGGTATCGTCCTTTGTCCGAGTATTTGGCGTCATGAACTTTCGGAGGCAAAGATCGATGTCCTCGTTCGTATTCTGTTACTCGGAGAAACCCGTCTCGTTGACTATCCCGCAAAGCCGCAAATAACGCATCTTCATCTACAGGCACGGAAATGAATGCTTGGCGGACCGTTAACTCAAAAGATGCACTTAGAAGCCCTGATTTTGTTGGTCTCTTACAATACCTAGGGTACATCTGCGAAGACGAATTGTCCCTATCTATTGAGAAATAGGGATCAATGCGTAGTCTGCGAGGCAGAATCCATTCGTGAATTACATTTGAAAAGCGGCAGTGGTCGTTCTCACGCTCAATGGATAAGTCGACCATCCACTGACCAGCGCGCACGCTGGGTGGCAAGTAATTTTCAGATAAGTGCCATGGGGTCGCAAGAGGGATTTCTGCACGACCGTTGGCGAGCCCGCTTCGTTGTTGGCCCTTTGGTTCTCTCGAAATGGCCACTGACCCCGTTTTAAAAAACGCTCGTTCCGTCCAAAACTCTGGAATTGCCCATTTTAAATCTGCAATGGCCTCAGTCTCATAGCGTTTCCAAGATTTGCCTTCCGGCTTGAGGCGCTCGGCAATGTCGGCGAGTTCGTTTTCATCGAGCGACGTTGACCGGATCGTGCCAACCGGCGAGTTTTGATTGTCTCGGACGCCACGGCGATCTAACACTTTTCCTATCAGTTGCAAAAAATCAATGTCTTTTGACTGTTCAACTGAGATTCGAATTGATGATGTCCCGGTCAACTCGTTGCGGGGAAAACGGTTATGCCCGTTCCAAAAAACCAAGCGATCTGAAACGTCGTCCCCGACGACCACGTTGACGCCACCTCTTTTCAAAGAGTTCTTCGGTTCAAGGTAGTGACAGAACAACTCGGATAATTGACATGGCGGTAAAACGGCTCCCGGTTCAGCAAGCACTTCCAAAAAGGAGCGAGGGTCGCTTTCATACTTGGCACTCTGACTCTTGCCATATTGACGATTTTCCAGCGCATCTTTCGATATCAAGGTCAGACAACCAAACAATTCTGGTGCGGAACCTGCTAACTGTCCGTTACCAAAACTCGTCGAAAGAAAACCGAAATTCTCGCTAAGAAACGCGTCTTCAGACCCATCCCAATATTTGTCGAAAGTCAGGATGTTCTGAGGCTTATCACCAAAACCCCATCGACGACTGGCAAACATGGGCAACACTGACAGGCTTGATAGGCCTTCGAGCGGAAGCTCGATACGAAACCGGCGGTCGCCTTCTGGATCGCTATACCTGTCATCATGATGGTGGAGAATTCCAGGCGCCAGCAATTCGTCTAATTGCAATACTGCATCATCAGTCAGATTTGCAAAACTATAAATTATGTCGGCGTCAAAGGCATGCAGCCAAGCCTGATAGACGGGGTCAACGCCATCTGGTGACGCCGGGATAATCGGGGTTCGCCGACCGGACCAGCGACTGTAACTCTCGGCTATGATCGCGTCGATCAATAAGTCATCACACGTCTTCAAGTTGACGAGGTATGCCACTCGCAGCGGTCTTGCGGTCCCTTCAATTTTGCGATGCGCTGGTTTTCCCCACATAACTTGCTCCTAGATTAAAGACCTTTTTTGCACAGCAAACACTGTACCTTCATATTGCTCTTGAGTGAGTAAACCAGCACCTACGTGCTTTGAAAGAAACTTCAAATCATCTCGCGTCCCGATCAAGGTTAACAGTTCTGCAAAGAATTCAGCGGCGCCATTACTTGCTCGGCTTTCGACATAACGAACAGCCGTGTCGATGAGCGACTTGGGAGAGTTTGAGTCCCGTCGCCGGATGCTTGACCATGAATAAGCAGCCATCCCTATGCTGCTACGATCCATCAGCTCTTGGTCTAGGTGTCGGAAAGCGGCTTCATCGTTGATTTGTTTGAAAGCCCAGCCATCTTCAGTGAGCCGCCCGTCCAAATGTTCTCTACGCCAGTCTATGAACCCTTTGTCGTTACATTCATCCCAAAGCTCTTCAATCAAACTAGCTTTGAAGTGATCGAGGTATGGCTCAAGGGCGGTTAGCTGCATCGCGTCAGTTATGCCTGATCTGTCTGAATTGCGGAAACCATAAGCAAAGCTGAGCAGCTTGAAGTAGTCCTCTTTGTCCTCGATGCCTTCGAAGTGGCGCGCATGGAGACTGAGAGTCGCAGGCGTGGCAATGCACAACAAAACATGGGGATAGTTGTAGCGGTGCTGTAAATTCTCCCAATGTTCGAGAATGGTGCTCGTGGCGAATTCATCGCGGCGATCCGCCAGAATGTCAGTTATAGTGCTATCCGCGCTGTAATCCGGTTTGCCGCCTGTTTTCAATGCGACAGCGACCTCTTCTAACTTTTGCAAAATGAGATCTTCGAACAACCGGCTGTCGAACTGGCGAATGAACTGAAACCAGTAGATGCCATTCGCACAGCGTTGTTCAATCTTTGCCCTTAGATGAGGAATCGCCATGATATCGCCGATGCGGCATCTGGAAAGCAGCAATTCTTCGTCAAGTCCTTCTGGCGGGCACTCGGCGAGCCGTTGCAACTGTTTCACACTGGCAGATGCTCGCCACAGCTGAAAGCAGCGCTTTCGAAAGAAGAATTCGTTCTCAGTCTTCTCCCAATCGATCTTTAGCGAAAGTAAGGCAGGTCGGGCGTACCGAACATTGTGGTCCATGTCTGAGCCGAAAAGACCAAACCTTGAACTTGCGAGCGAGTTGAACGAGCCCTTCTTACCTTCGACACGCTTGTCGATACCGGCTATATAACAAGCCACAAAAACGGCAGCTAGTGGATGGTCAAGCTGTTCTAGGCACGCATAAACCACATGCCCCATGTCTTCATTAGTTTTAGCTAGTTGGATTAAGGGCCGCAGCGTCCTGTCGCTACAAACTCGTCTCAAACCGCCAGCCAGACAGTATTTGGCCACATTGTATCGACGGTCACTCAGCCCTGAATTATCTTTGCCCTCTGGATCTTCGGTGGGCAATGCCTCCCAAGCCTTGAAAACATCTTCCAATGTCTGCTCGTCGAAGCCACTTAAACAGGAGACGGCAGCAAACAGCATCCCGTAAGACAACTCATTTTCATGATCTTTCATCGTTTTCCAACACTCAGCGACGGACTCTGCCAATCGTTCGTCGGCACACTCCCCGGCGAGGTAAAGTGCTGCTTCCCTTTGTTTCTCTGTGTTGGTGGTGTCGCTGACCAACGCAGCTACGCCTTCAAGCCACTTGGGTCCATGGCGTGCACGAGCATGCGCAATGAGACGATCACGGAAAGGGGCATTGGAGGAGGGCTCTACTCTATAGCAAAGGTTCGCTGCTGCCTTGACTTCGCCATTTAAGACTCTGGCTTCACGACCCGCATGCGTGTCCTCCTTGGTGGCATCAACTAGTCTTTTGAACTGGCTCCCTTGCAGGCCAGCAATTTGCCATTCAATGGCCCATCGAACTTGCTTCGGGACATTTTCGAGCAAGCCCGCGTCAACCAGTTCTTCACAATCATTCAGCAAGCGCTTGGCAATCGATGGGTTCCCCTTTTGGCAGTGCTTCAACGCACCAAAACAGATCAAAGGAATGCTGGATTTTGCAAACTCCCAAAACTTAACTGGTATATCTGCTCGGACAGAAGCTCGAGCCACCAAGTCGGAGTAGAACGGGTCGGTTAGGTAGCTTTGAGAATAGTCCTCCTTCAACAATGCGTTCAAAATCGCTTCAATCAGCAGAAAGTCCTTTACTCGATCATGCCTAAAACCGAGTTTTGACTGTTTTCCTTGGGAAACTTCTCTGAATAGACGCCCCGCACTGCATATTGCTTCAATATCTGCAAAGATTTGTGTCGATCCAAATTTCGCATATAGCTGCTCAAACGAAGGATCGCTAATCCGATTTTCAAGCATCCAAGCGGCAATTGAGATGACTGACTCACGGAGCGAATACACGGAGCGCGCGTTCGCCTTAGAGACTTCTGAAAGGGCATTAGCGACATACTCAGAGAGGACTTCACTTGCATTTTCGGAACCTTGCCCCGTCCATAGCCCAATCAAAAGGGGGTCGTTACCAAGGTGTTCGCGCACCTCATCAGCCTCTACATTCGTCAACTCAACACCAGCGGCTTGGCTTCGCTTCTGGATTGCCTCTCTGGCCTCGTGATCACTAAAATCTGTGAGGTCAGCTACACGGCTTTGAACGATTTTGCTCACTTCCGTTGGAAGTGCGCGGAGGTTCTCTGGCCAAACAGGGCACAGAACTTTCAATGTCCTTGCTTGCAGGTCATTTTTTGGCCCATCGAGTTCTCTGCAAAAACGATTCAGCTTTGATATCAGGTCAGTGGGCGATGTTGATAAGTTAATATCCTCGATCCATATTTGCACCTCTTGACTTTGAGACAAGCGAACGAGTTCACCGACTGGAGCATCTATGGTCAGAGAGGCAACTTCTGCGACTAAGCTCTCGCGTATGGCTTGCGAAAAAGACGAACTCCTCTCCAGAACGTCATGGGTAACAACAAAACCCAAACCACCTCTATCAACCACAGCTTTGCACAGCTGGTGACAAAACGCAGATTTTCCCGCTCCTGAGGAACCATTTAGAAAAACGACAGACGATGTTAATGTTTCAAGAGCCGTACATGCCGCCAAAACATCTCGAACTATCAATTGGTCCCTAGAAGCCAATGGCGCATGCCTCGCCAACTGCCGTTGTGAAATTTCTTCTGCAAGGTCGCGTGAGAGCCTAGTCTGGGCAGTGCCGAAGAACTTGGAACGCAGGAATTGGCCATCTGGATAGACGTCTAAGACGTTGGACAGCCTGTCATTCGACCAAACATCTAGTTCCACGGAGTGCTTTGCAGCCTCGGCATGGGCATTTTGAATTAAGTCTGATGGAGGGATGTTCTTACTGGTCAGAACCAGTCTGAGAACGACATCAGGGTTCCTGGCTTTGTATGATTTAAGCTTGCCGACGGCTTTAATTAAGTCTCCCTTATCGGGATCAAGCCATTTTCCAGAAATGCTTGATCGTGATGTGATCGTATGTTCACAAGCGATGGCATAGCCAAGTCCTTTTTCATCGGTGCAAATCGAAATCCCGTCTAACGGGTCAACAATTGTTTGGCCTGAGGTGTTTACACCGGTGTGAACAATCCTCTCGTACAAAGGATCGGCAATCCTCAGAACGCTCGTCGCAAGCCGCTCAAATTTTCCGGCATCGGTTATTGCTCCGATTAACGTTTCTGTTGAGTTACTAGACTGGGACATTTGCGGAAAATCTATTTATAATCAGACATGCAGTTATCTTGCACGTATAAGCTGTGAATCCTAGCAGCAGTGTTCTGTTGGCTTCAATTAACGTTTTCAGAACTTGGACCATCACCTTCATGTCCGCTTTCGAAAGACCTGCATCGATATGATGTTCTTGCAGCGAATGACCGGTTTCCGCCCCCTTTGACTTACCAGTGTATGTTTCGATACGTTTTTCGTTGCTATCCGACGCCCTATTTGTTCATGATATGTTCTTTGTTTTGATATTTAGAAAGGATATATAATGACCAAAGATCAAATCGACACTCAAACGACTGCACCGGCCGCGAACCTCAAGCCCTTCATGTTAGGCTATGTTGTGCGGCCATTTAAAAATGGAAAATCCGCCTCTTGGAGCCGCGTTGGTGTGGCTTGGGCGCATAGCGACGATCAGGGCTATGATCTCTGTCTTGATGCGCTGCCTGT
>NZ_JBPOEU010000049.1:0-9191 GCF_051251695.1 Maritalea sp.
TTGGTTAGAGCAGAGCGCTCATAACGCTTTTGTCGTAGGTTCAAGTCCTACCGGGCCTACCAAATTCATTGAATATCATTCACTTTCCGCCAAAGTGGGTCTTAGAAAAATCATTATTCCGTTGACGACTCACCAAAGCCATTTGGTTTGGGATCCATCGGAAAAGAGTGGTTCCCCCAACATCAACGATCCTGCGGCCTCAGCTTTCGGTGTTTTATGCCCGATGAGTCTATATATTTGCATCAATACCATCGACATGCTCTGACCTACAAAGGTGCAGACCCTGTTGTTGCATAAGATCACAAAATTGTCGCTTTATCCTGAAACCCATGCTTCAAAACGGCATGAAGATCCCCCAGTTCTCTTATGACGGAACCAGCAGAAATTGGCTGACGGGTCTGGTTGTTGAGCTGCAGAAACGCGATGCGTTTGAGATAAAAACCGCAAACGGGACTGTGACGCAGATCTAAATCATCAAGGCTGCGCTGCAACTGCGTAGCAGGACAAATATTTGTTTGATGAACAAGCATGTTCCCCAAGAAGCCGCATACACACGTGTCACACGTGACAACATATACACTCTTTTAAATTCAATTACTCGGATATTTGCCCCGCAGAATATCGCTCGACATAACAGTGCGCCAACTTTTTTGCCCCATGTGATCCAGTTGCGCTGCGCCACAAGGTCATGGATTGACGGTCATGGCCAGACATAGCGCCGCTGACGTGTTCGCCGCGCTCAATGTTACTGAGATATAGAACTCGACGACGGCGCATTGCAGACCATGTTTTTGTTGGCGCACTGCGCGCTTCAACGTGTTCAAACAATCGTGTAAAACTTGGGAAATATAGCAACCCTACAGCGTTAAAATCACTTCCCACACAGGGAAACATTGTGATCGCATCCTCGCACGTGCGCTCCATATCCCGAAGTTCCTTGGCCAGTGTTGCGGTCTCTTGCGCGAAGCCATCGGGCGCGTACTGCAAGACGGAAATAAGGTAAGGCGTGACGCGGCTCACGCTTGCATTGACGCCAATTTCCTTGTGCACCACAAATGTCGACAAAAGTGTAAAGCGCGCAATTTCGGCCCCATCGATATACAGGAAGTGATTGGATTGGATCTTGCTTTTGCCCGCAGACCAAAGCTGAGATTTCACCTCAACATTTTGACCGAGCGTCGCCAAATCGGGGTTCAGCTGTTCAAATTCGGTCGCGCAAAAGGCCGCATACATTTGGCGTCCTTTTTTGTCCCAAAAAACAGTGGTGCGTTGGCCAAGCGCGTCTGCGATCAACTGCCAGTGGACATCACCTAAATGGCGAAGCCACCAATCCTCTGACAGGCCGTGAAATGCAAGTTGGGCCATGCCAAGCGGTATGGTTTCAGCGCGCGCCACAGTTGTGAGATCAACGGATGCCAGCGCGTTCATGATGCGATCCGTTTTGATGTATTCGCCACGCTGGAAATTGTATCGACCAGATATTTTGAATCTTCATCAATACCCAAGAACCGCCCAGACCCCCAAGTGTTCAACCAGCCCAATCCGATGAAGTAGAACCCAGTCTCATTGCAAACGCCACGATTGTAGGCGGGACGACCGTGAGTATCAAAGACATCCACGTCGATCCAGCTGTAGTCTGGTCGGAACCCAATCGCCCAAAGTATTGACGTGATGCCTTGTTTTGCACAGTCGATTTCGGTGGTTTCCTGCTGCGGGCGCCACAGTTTTTCAAATGTAGGTTCCGCCGGCGCATCAATCCCGTTCTTGTCAATATAAGCATCGATCGCGTTGCGGATACCAAGATAACTGTCGTCGGCATCATCAAGATTCTGCTCGAGATCCGGCAGGAACTGAATCTTTTGCCCGTCCATCCCGCTGACCGAACCATATAGAGACACACCGTCCAGCGCGAATTTGCGCAGATCGATTTCATGGCCACCATCCCGACCTGTCATATAGTGATTGGTTTTGGTCATCGCGTGGACGGGATCGGGATGCTGATCTATTGTGATCTTATAGTGCCCCATATCGTACAACCAATCGGTTGCGTCACGCCCGCGGTATTGCCGCGGAGAGCGTGGAGCTGGGCCAACAGCAAGGTGAACATCGCGTCCTTTAAGGTGCATGTCTTCCATCAATTGCACTCCGGATTGGCCTGTCCCCACCACCAAAGTGGCGCCGTCTGGCATTTGCTCGGGACGGCGGTAATCAACGGAATGCATTTGCAGGATCGAAGGATCAAGGTCGGCGGCATAGGTCGGTACAATAGGATTGTCGTAGCCACCCGTCGCAATCACAACTTGATCAGTGGAATAGTGACCCTGACTGCTGTCCACCAAGTACCCGCCGCTCGGACGTTTGGTGATTTTGGTCACCTGACAATGTTCCACAATCGGGGGATTGAACGTCTCGACAAAGGCATCAAGATAGTCAGTGATTTGGTTTTTCACCATAAAACCATCTGGATCGCCACCATTATAGGGAAAGTCAGGCAAGCGGCATTGCCAATTGGGCGTGACAAGACAAAACGTGTCCCACCGGTTGGTCCGCCAAGAATGAAACTTTGCGTGTCGTTCCAAAACAACATGATCCAGTCCAGCCTGAGACAGGTAATAGCTGACGGACAGCCCTGCCTGTCCGCCGCCGACAACAACAACAGATTTTGTTTCCCGATGGGTCATGGGTGTTTCCTTAAGAGATCGACAAGCAGATGACGTCTGCCGGTGCGGTAAAAGCGCTGGCTTTGCGCTCGATTTGAGTGAGTTGGGCATCGGCACTTGTGCAGCGATAGCCAAATTTTGCTTCGACACGGGTGCTGGCTTTTTCCAGAGCAATGCGGCAACGCACGACAAAATCATCCAAGGGATAGGTTGTTCCGGCAGACAAAAATTCATGCACCACAGTTGACGGCGAATAGCACACTTCGGTTTCGCCATCGGGCCAGCGCACGGTAAAACGAGTCTCAGGCATGTTGGACCTCTTTCGTAGATAGGTTCAAATATGGATCGCGGGCATAGTCCCAAAACAAGGCAGAGCCTTCGCGGTCTGTAAGTCGCAGGGCCGAGCCCTCAAGGACATCACCACAGGCGGCGGCAGAAATGCCGTGGGCTTGGAACATTTTGCAGACGTCGTCTGCGTCTTGGGCTTTTACAGAAAGCAAAAACCCAAAGCTTGGAAAGCTGCGCAACCAGCGGGCCAACTCCACGCCTTGCGGGCGCGGCAAGGCCTCTAGCTGAATATCAATCGCGACGTTAGATGCTTCGGCCAACATTAAAGCTGTGCCAACAATTCCGCCTTGGCTGATGTCTTTGCCTGCAGCCACCATGCCTGTTTCGGCGAGGTTTGGCAGAATTTCTAAGTTTTTGCGCAACACCACAGGTGATGTCGTCAAAGCGGCATTCCAGTTGTCAAACGGCTCGCGATAACTCCCTTTCAAATCGATAGCACAGATGAGCACGTCGCCAGGGCAGGCAGAAAAACTGGAAATGACATGTTTTGCGTGCCCTAAAATGGAGGCGGAAAGCTGTAGTTGATCACTGTGAAGATTGGTGTGACCACCGACGATGGGCACACCGTAGGCCTGAGATGCGGCCTTCATGCCTGCCAAAACGGGTTGTGCCTGTTCAGCACTTGGGGCCCAAATGGCGTTGGTGACACAACGGGGACGCCCCCCCATTGAAAGAATGTCAGAGATATTCACCATGACAGCGCACCAACCAGCAAACCATGGATCGGCGTGAACGAACGCGTTGATGAAGCCCTCACAAGCGAACAGATCGAAACCACCTTTGACGGGCAAGACAGCGCAATCATCACCGGGCTGCCCCTCACTTTGAGCGCTCAAACCAAGCGTTGCCGTACTTTGCGCAATGTCCAATTTGCTCAAAATAGACGGATGTGCGCGCAGGTCTCGCACCATTTGACGTAACGCGGGATGAGGCTTCATAACGTTCGCTTCCGTTTGGGGGATAGGGTTTTCCATCCCGCGAAAGGGTCGCTGATCGCAGGATACCACATCAGATCGGCTTCCATCTCCATATGCGGGACGCCATGCACTTCGATTTCGCGCAAGGACGCCCAATGCAGACGTTTGAACAGTGGAACGTTTTGCATTTGGACCTGTGCCAGAAAACGATCACAGTCACGCCCATGCGCGGTGCAGACAGCGAGCCTGATCAGTTCAGCCCCCAAACGCCCCATCCGGCGGTGCGTGTGAGAGACCGCAAGTCGCGAGCCGCGCCAGATACGCGGGTGTTCTTGGTGGATACGCACCGTTCCAACAATAGCGTCAGCCTCAGACGCAAACGTGCTGATCGCGGCAAGCGGCATCGCGATATCGTCAATCGCGTCGCGGTCATGCAAGTCAAAGATTTTCTGTTCTTCGACAAAAACTTGGCGTCGCAACTCTTGGACGCCCTTCAGTTCCCACGGCAGGGCCGCCGCACGAATGATAAAGTCTGGAGACATAAAGGCATGGGGGTTCTGGAAACTCATGATGCCCTCAATTTCTCATAGACGGACAAGGCAGAGCAGGCACCGCACTTGCCACAACCTGCCTTGATGCTTTCAGAACTCATCCCTGCGCGCAGGATCATGCCCGACAGAGGTTTCAAGATGCTGGCCATAAACTCTGATGTCGGTGCGGGGTGACTTTCGAGCGGTGTGCCTGACACAGGTACAAACGGAACAACAAACGGATAAACGCCGATATCGCACAGTTTTTGTGAGGTTTCCAAAATCGCCTCTGCGGAGTCGCCCAGCCCTGCAAGGATATAGGTCGATACCTGACCACGGCCAAAGACCTTTACGGCGGCTTTGAAGCTGTCAAAATATTTCTCGAGACTGACTTGCGCCTTGCCGGGCATAATGCGTGCGCGCACCTCTGGCGTGACCGCCTCAAGATGCATCCCAAGCGCATCAACGCCCGCATCAAACATGCGCTGGTGCCAGATATCGTCTTCTGGGGGTTCGCATTGTGCTTGAAGGGGCAGATCAACGACCGCTTTGATCGCGGCTGCGCTTTCGACCATCACCGCAGCGCCGCGATCTTTGCCTGCGGGCGTGCCCGTGGTCATGACCATGTGCTTTACACCATCCAGTTCGACCGCTGCTTTTGCGACTTCTGCAAGCTGTTGCGGCGTTTTATGGGCGATCGTGCGACCGGCGGCTAAGGATTGCCCAATAGCGCAGAATTGACAGGTCTTTTTGCGGCTCTCATATCGAATGCAAGTTTGCAGAACAGTTGTCGCCAACACATCTTTGGAATGCAATGTCGCGATCTTGCTATATTCGATACCGTCAGACGTCTTCAAATCGTAAAACTTGGGACGCAAAGGGAAACGTACGTTTCCAAGTGACACACCTGATTTGGTCACGGCGGCCAATCCATCTGCGCCTGGGGCTTGCACGACATAGGGACTGTCGAACGCAGGTGCCGTGTGGACCGGCACCATGACGGTGGTGTTACCAACCGTCACCGCTTTGTGGTCTGTGGGCCCTGCGCCACCGCGGCGGCTTTCCATGCCAGCAGTCGGGTCTACCAAGCGCATACCGCGTGTTTGCAATTCATTGATAAGGTCAGCTTCAGACATCTTTTGCCTCCGTTTCTGGGGTGGTCATAAGGTCTTGAGGGTCTTCTATCCGGCGCACGGGCTGTGCAGGGCGAGCGTCGTGGACCAGATGCAACAACTCTGGGCGCGCGTAATGGCCGACGCTGTCCATCATACGCTTGCGTTTGGTCACAAGTTTCATGTCCAGATCGGCGATCAAAATGCCTTCGCCTTCAGTTAAAGGCGGCACCACATGACGACCTTCGGGCGAGATAATGCAGGTCATACATCCGTCGCGCAGACCCTTTTGCAATTTGGGGTCATCTGACACACTGGCGATTTGATCCTCGGTCAGCCATCCTGTCGCGTTCACAACAAACGCACCAGCCTCTAAGGCGTGGTGGCGCATGGTGACTTCGATTTGTTCCGCAAAAATAGGCCCAACGAGACTTCCAGGGAAATGCGCGACATGAATTTCTTCGTGTTGAGACATCAATGCGTAGCGCGCCAGCGGATTGTAGTGCTCCCAACAGGCCAAAGCGCCCACACGGCCAACTTTGGTATCCACCACTTTAAGTCCCGCGCCATCCCCTTGGCCCCAGATCATCCGCTCATGATACGTTGGCGTGATCTTGCGGCGTTTCAGGGCAAGGCTTCCGTCGGCATCAAAAATCAGCTGAGTGTTAAACAACGAACCATTGTCACGCTCGTTGACACCCAAGACGACAACAACCCCGAATTTTCTGGCCGCGTCTGCGACGGCTTGTGTTTCGGGTGATGGCACAACAACGGCTTCGTCATACAAGCGCAGATGCTCTGGTCCTTGCAGCATAGGTGGCAAAACGAACGAAAAGTAGGGGTAGTAAGGTACAAAAGTTTCGGGAAAAACGATCAACTCCGCGCCTTTTCCTGCAGCGTCAGCAATGGCGTTCAAGACACGCTCGATCGTGCCTGCTCGGCTCGTTAAATCTGGCGCGATCTGGACTGCGGCGGCCCTGACGGTGTGATCTAACATGGGATCATCCTTTGTGGTGTGAAAGGGCTGCGACGTTGCCGCCCGCGCTGTAACTTTTAGGGAAAGCCCAGAGCAGCACCCTTGCCGCTCTGGGTGGGGGGAAGCGGCTTATAATGTCCAGGTGTCGACAACAAAACTGTCAGGACCACGGTGCAAGAGCTTGATATCCATAACATCCTGTGGAGCGATCGGGATGATACCGGGCAGCAACGATGGCTCGCCTTGGCCCATCAGCATTTGCAAACCAAAACGGCAGGCATAGACTTTGCCGCCCTCTTTCATGAACTTTGTCAAATTGGCCGCATAGTTCTGCGCACCAGGGAATGCCTCATCCCCAAGTGTTGGAAAACCGCGTTGTACGCCCAGTGAAACGCCTGGACCATAGAGCAAGATTGATGTTTCAAACCCTTTGCGCTGCAAGCGGATGGCTTGAAGAATGTTTACCAGACCGATTGAGCCTTCAAAGGCGACCGTATGAAAGGTGACAAGCGCCTTCTCACCCGGCTCGGCTTGGACGTCTTCGAAAACCTTGTCCTCATAATTTACGAAAAAATCACCATCTTTATGGGCTGGTGTGTTTACTTCTGGCATGTCGAACTCCTGTCGTCGTGTTGATATTGACTTCAGTTAGACAAGCAGATCACCGAGGTGCTATTGATACATACAATATTGCACTCAATGTAATTGTATTGATTGTATGATTGTGCCTGATCAATAAGCGTTTGACTGAATATTTCAGCAATTATTGCACAATATTTCGCGATTTAAGAGATTTTTTGCACACGCCGTACTAAAATTATTGTATGTAAATAAGGCATACAATAATGAAATTCGGACAGAATTGGGGGCGAGAAATGGAAAATTGGCCACATAGAATCGAACAATCTCGCAAGCCTCGCTACCTGGCGATTGCGGATTGCATCGCTCAAGACATGAAAGACCGCGTGATGCTACCCGGGGACCGCCTCCCTTCGCAACGCCGCCTTGCTGACATGATCGGGGTTGATTTCACCACTGTCTCACGTGGCTACACCGAAGCGATCAATAGAGGCTTGGTTGAATCACATGTTGGGCGCGGCACATTTGTCTTGCCACAAAAAAGCCTGAGCAACCTCAGCGACGAACGCCGGTCCTTGGCAAGTGACCTGACCATGAACGCGCCGCCTGAACCCACCGACCCCGACCTGCTTGAACGTATGCGCGCGGGGCTGACTGCTGTGTCTGATGATCTTGTCCATCTTTTGCGTTACCAAAATCCAATAGGCGGTGACATCGATAAAGAAGCCGCCTCTATCTGGTTGTCTATGCGTGGACTTGTGCCAAATTTAGATCGCATCGCCGTGACGCCCGGCGCGCATGCAACGATGCTTGCAATCCTGACAATTCTTGCGAAACCAAGCGACTGCATTCTCTGCGAGGACATCACATATGCAGGCTTTAAGAAAATCGCAGCACAGCTTGGACTAAAGCTTGTGGGACTGCCTATGGATAAGGACGGCATACTGCCCGATGCACTAGAGAAGGCGATTTTGACTGAAAACCCTAAGGCGCTCTATCTCAATCCAACGCTCCATAACCCAACCACTATGATCGTTCCAACAGAACGCCGATTGGCCATCACTGCTGTTATGAAGCGTCATAACCTCCCTTTGATAGAAGACGATGCATATGGGTTTGTGCTGCCCGACGCTCCACCGCCATTAGCAGCTTTCGCGCCAGAATTGACTTGGTACATCGGCGGGCTCGCCAAATGTATCGGTGCAGGCCTAAGACTTGCTTATTCCGTTGCACCGAATGCTCGGGCCAATTTTGCTTTGGAAAACGGAATTCGGGCGGTGTCTGTCATGTCGTCCCCAATTTCAATGGCTTTGGCGACGCGCTGGGTTCTGGATGGCACTGCCGATCAAATACGACGGTTCATTCGTTCCGAAACCGCCGACCGACAAAAACTTGCTGCGGAACTCGTGACCGAGGCCTCATTCGTTGCAAACCCTCATGCATTTAACATTTGGCTTCGATTGCCAAAGGGAATTACCTGCGCGGCTTTGATGGCGCAAATGTCTAATCATGAAATAGGCATAACTCCAGAGAGCGCATTTCGCACTCAAGGCGACGAAGAGCGGTTTGTACGCATTTGTCTAGGTGGACGCATGCAGCGTGAAACCCTTGCGCAAACGCTCGCGCACCTAAACAATCAAATCTGGCAATTATCGTTGTAAATTTATAGGCAAAGGCGCGGCACCGATTGCATGTCAGCGCAATATAAAAATCGGCTTTTCCCAGACTTCGTCGATACACCGCTTGATGGCCTCGCGCTTGATCATATGGCCATGCTGCCCCAAGCGTGGGCGCAACGTTTGACACAGGGCCATGCTATAAAAGCCGAGCTGACTCGTCAAATGGCGCAAACCGACAAACAACTCTACGCGCTGTTGACCCGCATCGTTGAAACCAACAACCCAACAGTTATCGCAGCCTATGAGACGAAGATCACCAAGTTAGAGCAAGAAAAACTGGTTCTGATTGAAAAACGGGAGAAAAAGGTCATGACAAAACGCACACCCGAGCAAATTTTCGAACTCGCTGTGAAATTCCTGTCAAACCCTTGGAATATTTGGAAAAATGGA
>NZ_JBPOEU010000005.1:0-170763 GCF_051251695.1 Maritalea sp.
TATTTTATGCATTGGGAGGTCATGCGATGGTTAGCGCGGCAAAAGCGGATCAAGTGGTATGACCTTGGCGGCACGGATGGATTTTTAGGCCTGCACCAATTCAAAAATGGGATGGTGGGTAAAGCCGGTGTTGTCTCACAGGTGCCAAAAGTGATGAACTACGCGCATTGGATGTTGCCCCGATTGTTGGGCAATGGGTTGTTTTTTGCTCGTGACGCGCGGGCTAACATTTTGCGCAAGATTAAGTCGCTTCAGACGCAGGGTCCAAACAACTAGGCGCAATCATTGTCCTTGATGGCCATCACAGAGGACATCGTTGAAACCGCGTAGGGTACCAAAAACGTTGCGCCAATTTTCATGACGTCGCCGGCGGATAGGCTGGCTCCCATCATTTTGTCGTAATAGTTGATGATGGCGATGATTGTGCCAACAATTAGCGCAATGATGATAGCGCGCCGCACAACGATTGGGCGCATGGAGATGGTGATAAACTCAGTCATTTCTGCCTACTATTTTGATTGTGAAATCCAACTCTTAATTTGCCTTATGGCACGCCCCAATCGGCCCGTTACGACAAATGGTTTGTAGCCGGGAATGGTCTTTTCATACTGAACTTCAAATATTTTGTAGTCTTCGCCAAAAATGTGTTTCTCCAAATGCGCAGCCTCAGTCCAGCCATAGCGTTTGAGCAGCAACAACGCGCCTCGATTTTCCGTTCTGGTGTATGTGACCATTTTGTGCCAGTGCCCGTTATTAAACAGTTCAATTTTATATTTGTTGCCCAAAATCGCCAGTTTAGATTTTCTGAACTCGGGCAAGATGTAGCTCCAATACAAAAAGACCACGCCATTGTCTGGGCCTGAGACCATAAAGCCTGCGCGAACGCCATCTTTTCTTAGAATAGTAAGGTGATCTGGGTCGTCGTCAAACAACGCTTGCAAGAAATTCTGGTTTACGCGTGCTTTTTCAAAGGCTTTGAACTCATCGCAATAGAAATCGAGTTCATCAATTGCTTGATGCACATGCTGGTGAAGCCAACCTAAATCTGACTGCTGAGCTGGCCCCACCGTCTCTGAAGTCGTTTTGTCGATTTCGGCGATTTGCATTGCGAATTTTCCTCATTCGTTCAGCCTGCATTCTAATGCAGGTGTGTTTCACAATTCTTTCCATTGCCAAATTGTCCCAAAATTGGGCTAATCTAGTATTTGGAACCAAAAAGCCAATCGGAGATATTGACCCGGAGCATGCAACCCTTTAGCCATTTGAATACGGTGTTGTGGGGACAACGTGTAGTGCGCGTTTTGCATTGCCAACCGTAAGTCCGGCAGAAATGCCCCTGTTAGTAGACTTTAAAATGAGGAGGAGTGGCTCGATGAGTGACAACATTTATCATCCACCAAAGAATATCGTCTCACACGCCAAGATTGACGCTGAAAAGTACAAGAAAATGTATGAGCAGTCGGTCAATGATCCGGATGGATTTTGGGGGGAGGCTGCAAAACGTCTTGATTGGATGAAGACGCCGACCAAAATCAAAAACACAAGTTTTGAGCACCCGGACGTATCGATCAAGTGGTACGAAGATGGTGAGTTGAATGTGTCGGTAAACTGTATCGATCGTCATTTGCCTGACCGGGCCGATCAAGTCGCCCTCATTTGGGAAGGCGATGAGCCGGGCACAGATATGCACATCACTTACCGGCAATTGCATCGTCGTGTTTGCCGGTTTGCCAATGTGCTTAAGGATCTTGGCGTCACTAAAGGTGATCGCGTCACTATCTATCTGCCGATGATCCCAGAAGCTGCTTATGCTATGCTCGCCTGTACGCGCATTGGTGCAGTGCATTCAATTGTTTTTGCAGGGTTCTCACCTGAGGCGCTGGCTGGTCGGATCACAGATTGCAAATCTAGTATTGTGATCACCGCTGACGAAGGTCGTCGTGGTGGCAAAACAGTGCCGTTAAAAGCGAACGTTGATGAAGCGGCTAAGCACGCGTTGGGCCTAGAGAAAATTCTGGTCGTTGAAAATACAGGTAATGAAATCGCCATGAAGGGCGGCCGCGACGTTTGGTGGCACGAAGCTGCAACCGGAGTTGATGATTTTTGCAAGCCAGAGCGCATGAACGCTGAAGATCCGTTGTTCATTCTTTATACGTCTGGATCAACTGGCACGCCAAAGGGCGTATTGCATACGACAGGTGGTTATCTTGTTTATGCAGCCATGACCCACGAATATACATTCGATTATCATGATGGCGATATTTACTGGTGTACTGCCGACGTTGGATGGGTCACCGGGCACAGCTACATCATCTATGGGCCATTGGCCAACGGCGCGACATCGCTAATGTTTGAGGGTGTACCCAACTATCCCGACGCATCTCGTTTCTGGCAGGTTTGCGAAAAACATAAGGTCAACCAGTTCTATACAGCTCCAACGGCCATTCGCGCACTAATGGGCGCAGGCAATGAATATGTCGAAAACTGTGACCTGAGTTCGCTTCGTATTTTAGGAACTGTCGGCGAGCCAATTAATCCAGAAGCCTGGAATTGGTACAATGAGATTGTCGGCAAGGGGAATTGTCCCATTGTTGATACATGGTGGCAAACAGAGACTGGCGGTCATTTGCTGACGCCACTTCCAGGTGCCACACCAACAAAACCGGGATCAGCTACAAATCCGTTCTTTGGCATTCAACCAGTGATATTGGACCCGCAAAAGGGCACGGAAATTACCTCAGTCGAAGCCGAGGGCGTGTTGTGCATCAAGGACAGTTGGCCCGGCCAAATGCGTTCGATTTATGGTGACCACGGTCGGTTTGTGAAAACGTATTTCTCTGATTACAAGGGCTATTACTTTTCAGGTGATGGCTGTCGTCGCGATGCTGACGGATATTATTGGATCACCGGCCGTGTAGACGATGTGATCAATGTTTCTGGGCACCGCATGGGCACTGCCGAAATCGAAAGTGCTCTTGTTGCGCACAATAAGGTGTCTGAAGCCGCCGTGGTGGGGTATCCCCACAATGTAAAAGGGCAGGGCATTTATTGTTACGTCACGTTGATGGCCGGGGAACAATCAAGCGATGAGTTAAAACTTGAACTGCGCAATTGGGTCCGCAAAGAAATCGGTCCGATTGCCTCGCCTGATCTTATGCAGTTTGCGCCCGGTTTGCCCAAAACGAGATCTGGAAAAATCATGCGCCGTATTTTGCGTAAGGTTGCAGAGAATGATTATGGCGCGCTGGGGGATACCTCAACTTTGGCCGATCCGAGCGTTGTTGATGATCTAATTGAAAATCGTCAGAATAAGTAATTTTGCAATATGCATTTACTGATTGGGCATCGCGAACTTCGCGGTGCCCTTTTTTGTGTCCAAAGATGAGTTAATACTCGGTTTACCCAAATCCTCAAAATTTTGGGGCATTTAACTCCATCTATATAGCGGTTAGTGAATATGTCTGCTTGAACCCAGTTTCTGGGTCGAAGGGGCACACATGAGAATTTTTGGACGCATTTTTTCGGTATTGGTTTTGGTATGCATTTGCACAAGTGCAGCATTTGCTGACGATTGGGTGGCGACAAAACTGCGTGGTGGTGTGTTCGTTTTTGAGAATGGTGCATGGCTGCAGATCAAACGTGGTCATGTTGTTTCTGACGATAGTGCGATCCAAACCGCCAAACGTGCGCGCGTGGTGTTTTCCCGTGGCAAAGAAACAATCGACATTAAAGGTGATACCCGCATCCGAATTTCTGATCGGGAAGGGGCCAGCCGCACGGTTGTGTCGCAAGATTTCGGCGAAATTACAGTTGATGTTGAAAAACGAAACGTTGAACATTTTGAAGTGCGTTCACCACTGCTCGCAGCCGTGGTTAAAGGCACCAAGTTTACAGCGAGTGCGCGCGACGGGAAAGCGTCCATCAAGGTAGAGCGCGGACGTGTTGAGGCGCGCGACGATAAAGCGGACATGAAAGTGGACGTTATGCCCAACCAAAATGTTGCGATTGATAAAGATGAACAACCGGTGCTTATGGTTGAAGGTCGTGGCAAAAAAGAACCCATTCGGGCGATGAAGTCTGGGAAAGTTCTTTCGGTTAAACAGATCATCGAAAAGGTCGAGAAAGCCAGACCATCGTCTCCTGTTGTGTTGGAAAATGTGGAAACCATTGCTGCGCAGCAGGGCACAAAAATGTCCGATAAAGATATGAAATTCGCGGCGGCCAAGCAGATGAAAGCGGCGAAAAAATCTGGAAAAGCAAAGGCGATTGCGCAGGCAAAAGCGTCAATGGATGTGGCTAAGGATGGGCGAAATGCCAAGAACGTTGCTGCGGCATTGAAGGCAAAACAGAGTTCTGATGCGTCAAAAGATACCGACCGCGACGATGCGAGATCTACCGAACGAGCAGCGAAAAAGGACGTAAAGGCTGCGGAAAAAGCTTTGAAAGTAGCTAAAAAATCCGGAGATGAGCGCGCAATTCAAGCGGCAGAAACCGTTAAAGAAGCCGCAAAAGAGAATGTGAAAACTGTGCGGCAGGAAAATGCCAAGGCGAAAAAGGAAACCCCGAAAGAAAACAAGCGCAAAGACGACGATAAACGTAAAAGCGACGATAAGTCCAAGCGTGATGACAAAGGCAAGAGTGAAAACAAGCGAGCGGTCGAAGAAAAACCCAAAGGCGTGGAAAAACCCAAGAGCGTCGATAAGCGCACGGGTGACGATAAACGCAAGAGCGATGATAAGCCAAAGAAAGAAGATAAAGGCCCGAGCGACAAGAAGGAAGACAAGCCTAAGAAGGAAGACAAGTCCGATAAGGATAAGAATGATAAGAAGGGCAAGAAAAAGTAGAGCAGCCACTTATAATCCATTGGGTTTGATTAAGAGCGTCGTAACGCAAATGGTGCATTGTTAAGTCTACGTTGTTTGTTGGGTTGAGTTGCACATTTTATGCGAGCGTCGCTGAGAAATTTTGCGGTTCTATTTTTATTGGCACTTGTTTTGTTTTTGACCGGGCAAAACGGGTTTTTCCTTGGGGTGGACAACACCTTCAAAGAATGGCGTTTTAGTGGACATCAAGTCCCAGCCTCCGGCCAATTGGTTTTTGTCGACATAGATGCCCGTAGCTTACAAGAAATCGGTCAGTGGCCTTGGCCCAGAACGATTTATGCAGATGTCCTTGATAAGCTTATTGAAAATGATGCGGCAGATGTCGCGTTTGACATCGACTTTTCCAACACTTCGACAGCCGAAAATGATCTGGCGTTTGCAAATGCGCTAGAGCGTGCTGGTGGGTTTACCTATCTAGCCGCGTTGCAGCAATTGGGTTTTAACACGAATGGTGATCCCATACTGATCACCAATAAACCGTTGGATATTTTTTACGCGCATTCTGATTTGGCACTTGTAAATGTTGAGCCAGACAAGGATGGGCAAGTTTGGATGTTTTCCAAATATGGTATTGTTGACGGCGATATTGTGCCCTCACTGCCAACAATTTTTGCGCCCAAAGAGCATGAGA
This sequence comes from Maritalea sp., assembly GCF_051251695.1. Classification (NCBI taxonomy): domain Bacteria; kingdom Pseudomonadati; phylum Pseudomonadota; class Alphaproteobacteria; order Hyphomicrobiales; family Devosiaceae; genus Maritalea; species Maritalea sp. The sequence continues at coordinate 5,515 of NZ_JBPOEU010000005.1, forward strand.
AAAATAATAATTCCTATTTCATCGATTTTTCAATCGACTTAGGTTCGATCGACCGTATATCGATCATAGACTTGTTAAACGGCCAGGTTGACCGAACGAGGATTGAAGGTAAAAAAGTTGTTATTGGAGCGTCTTCGCTAGACTTAGGCGACACACTCGATGTCCCCCACTATGGTCGTATTCCAGGGCCCTTGGTTCAATTGATGGCTGCTGAAACGCGCCTGCAAGGCCGGGAGTTGCAGCAAATAAACGTATTGGCCCCTTGGTTTTTGATCGTGCCACTGATCTTTTTTGTGGCTCGCTTTAGGCGGATACGGTTTTTGCCCTTGGCATTCTTACTCGGTGGGTTTTCCGTCGGCGTGGAGTTTTTTGCCTTCATATTGCAGAGCCAGTTCTGCCAGATTATCGATGTGTTTTGGGTCCATTTGAGCGCGTTGTCTGTGTTCATCTATATGCAGTTTTACGCCATGGACATGCAAAAGATTTTGGTTCGGCAAGTGTCCGGCCAAAATGTAAGAATGCAAACAATACTCGATCGTATCATTTCCGATAATTTTGACGGCGTTGTGATTATTGACAGCAGCCGAAAAATTCTTGCGGCAAGTGCGCCTGCCGAAAAAATGCTGAGTATGCGTGACCATTTGGTTGGCGCGTCCTGTGGTGTATTGCCAGAAAGACTTTTTCAAGAAGTCAACCAAGCCTTTGCTGACGCAGCGACCAGAGTGGTGCCAATCATCGCGCCAATTTATGTTCTCAACAAAGATGAAAATGGCGACCCATCCCTCGTTATTGAATATTCAGTGACTGTTTCGTCTGTAAGCCGTGTCGATGGGCAGCGTTCTAAAGGTGCAACTGAATATGTCGCCTGCCTGACATTTCGCGATATTACCCATCGGCACAATCATCAAAAACGCATGGACTTTTTGGCCAATCATGATCCGCTGACCGGGGCATTTACCCGATCAAGGCTTGAGGAAGAACTTGGCAATTTTGTTACAAGCGAAGATGGCGGCGAGAACGGTTTAACGGTCGTTCTGCTTGATCTGGATAGGTTCAAAAACGTCAATGAAACGCTCGGGCACGCCGCCGGTGACGGTGTTCTAATCGAAGTCGCAAACAGATTGGCCCAAAGTGGGCTCTATAGTGTGGCTCGACTTGGTGCGGACAGGTTCGCAGGTGCGTATCCGGGGGTGATGTCCACGATCGAAATTAGCAAACTTTTAGAGAAAATTATCGCGAATGTTACAGAGCCTTACGCCTTGGACGGCCACCGTGCCCTTATTGGCGTCAGCATTGGTGCAACCGACACTGAAAATTCTGGCTTTTCCCCCAATGTATTGATTTCTCAGGCAGATATGGCTTTATCTGAGGCAAAAGAAATTCCCGGCAATAGCTTTTTCTTGTTTAAATGTGAGCTGAATGACCGCATTCACGAGCGGCAGCGGGTTGAAATGGCCCTGCTAGATGCGGTTGGTCATGACCAACTTTATTTGCAATACCAGCCGCAGGTGGATTTGGCTGACGGCGAATGCGTCGGGGCCGAAGCGTTGGTCCGCTGGCTGCATCCAGAACTCGGCCGTGTCAGTCCTGACCGCTTTATTTCTGTGGCTGAAGATAGTGGTATGATCATTGAAATTGGCCGTTGGGTCTTGGTGAAAGCTTGTATTGACGCGATGGCTTGGCCAAAACCCTACAAGGTTGCCGTAAATGTTTCGGCTGTCCAATTCGAGTATGGCGATGTTGTCGGTGCTATTCGACATGCGTTGGAGGTGTCCGGCCTGCCGGTGGAACGTTTGGATATTGAGATCACTGAGAGCGTATTTGTGACCAAGCAAGATCGGTTCATTCAAACGCTTGATGAAATCGTGGATATGGGCGTTGGAGTTGCACTGGATGATTTTGGAACCGGCTATTCCTCATTGAGTTACCTTAGTCGTTTGCCCGTTGATAAAGTGAAGATCGACCAGTCATTTGTTCGTAATCTGCCTGACGACGAGCAATCCATGGCGATTGTACAATCAGTATTGTCCTTGTCTTCAGCCATGAACAAAACGGTTGTGGCAGAGGGTATTGAAACCGCTGATCAAGCTTGGGTGTTAAGGCTCGCCGGGTGTGGCATCGGTCAGGGATATTTGTTTGGGCGTCCGCAATCAAATGAAGAATTTTGCCGATATCTGGAGCGTGCGGACATACCAGACTTTTTGAACAAGTCGTCCGCATGATTGCCCTTACTCTGCCTCTTTTGTTTTGCACAAATTAAACTCAAATTCTTTTGGAGATATTATGCGCGTTGCTTTGATTGCGAGTTTGCTCGTTTGCATGTTTTTAAATGCCTCATCCGCCATGGCGCAGACCATCCGCGAAATGGCCGGTCAAATGATCATGATTGGTTTTCCGCACGATAAGGCCGGTTCCGATAGTCATAAACGTTTGGCAGCATTGGTGAAGGCTGGGCAAATTGGCGGGGTGATGTATCTCAAGTTCAATGTAAAAAGCTTAGCCGAAGTGACCAAAATGAACCGAGCGCTAAATAGTGCCGGCGCAAAGTTCAGCCCGTTGATCGCGATAGATCAAGAAGGCGGTGTTGTCGAACGGCTTACGAGTTCAGTTGGGTTTACGGAAATCCCCAAAGCACGAGAAGTCGCGCTCGGCATGAATAAGGATGGCGCAACCGAACTATATTCAGACTTGGCAAAACGGATGGCGAAACTGGGGTTCAATGTCAATTTTGGCCCCGTTGTTGATGTGATCGTCAATAAGAACAACCCGATTATTGCCAAATATGGTCGCTCATATTCATCGCGCACCGACATTGTGACCAAATTTGCTGAGGCGTTTATTGATGGGCACCACAAGGCGGGCCTTTTGACGTCGCTCAAGCATTTCCCAGGACACGGCTCTAGTGCTGGGGATTCCCATCTGGGCTTCGTCGATATCACCAAAAGCTGGACCAAGGCAGAATATGAGCCATTTGAAGCGCTTATCGCGAACAACAAAGCCGACATGATTATGGCTGGCCATCTTTATCACAAGGGCTTTGTACAGGACGGTGAGGGGCAGGTCCCCGCCAGCCTATCGTCGGTCGCCTTAACGACGGTTTTGCGCCAAGGTATGGGATTTGACGGGGTGGTTATCTCGGATGATATGGAGATGGGCGCAATCACCAAGCATTACGGCTTTGAAGATGCAATTATCCGCGCAGTTAGAGCTGGAAATGATATCTTGTTGTTCTCGAACACCATAAAGCCTTCTCTTGGCCTGCCGGAACGGATTTTGAGCGTTTTAGAAAAGGAAGCAGCTCGCGATCCAATTTTCGCTCAGCGGATTTCGCAAAGTTATCAGCGCGTTGTCGCCATGAAGTCAAAATTGAACTAAGTTTTGTTTTTGCGTATATTGGTAATGGTTAGTCGGTTTGTTGTTTTATTTGTGTGACGTCATCATATAGACTGTCACAAAACTGAATCCTGAATCGGATTAAAAAACTCAGCGCAGTAGATATTAGCGAGCGTAGGTATGACTGAAGTACACCAGCCAAAACATGTAAAAGCGTTGTTTATTTCCGACTTGCATTTGGGCATGAAGACGATTCGTGTTGACCAGTTGCTGGATTTTTTGAAATGTCATGATGCCGAAACCATATATTTGGTGGGCGATATCATTGATGGATGGCGGTTGCAGAAAAACTGGCGCTGGCCAACAAGCTATAATATTTTGCTGCAAAAGCTTTTGCGTAAGGCCCGTAAGGGTGCGCGGATTGTCTATTTGCCTGGCAATCACGACGAGTTTTTGCGCAATTATGTTGGCACGCATTTCGGTGATATCGAAATTGTGGATCGAGTTATTCACCACGCAGCAGATGGCAAACGCTATTTGGTCATTCATGGTGACCAATTTGATGTCGTTGTGCTTCATGCCAAGTGGTTGGCGCATTTAGGCGATTGGGCATATAACGCTGCGTTGCGGCTCAATATTGGCATTAACTTCATACGTCGTAAGCTTGGGTTTGGTTATTGGTCGCTGTCGGCTTGGGCCAAACACAAAGTTAAAAATGCGGTTAGTTTTATTGGTCGTTATGAAGAAGCTCTGGCCCTTGAAGCCAAAAGAACGGGCGTTGACGGCGTAATTTGCGGCCACATTCATCATGCTGACATGCACGACCATTACGGTACTCGATATATCAACACAGGCGATTGGGTCGAAAGTTGCACGGCGATTGTCGAACATCATGATGGCACGTTCGAATTGATTCGTTGGACTGACATGGCTGCGCCAAAATCAGGGACGCGAGCAGACCACTCGCACAAGGCCGCATGAAAAATATTCTCATCGTCACGGATGCATGGCATCCCCAAGTCAATGGTGTTGTGCGCTGTTTAGACAAGGTTGGCGATGAATTAGAGATGATGGGTCATCGCGTAACCTATCTTACACCCGAGCGTTTTTGGACAATGCCCATGCCGACCTACCCAGAGATCCGGCTTTCGCTTGCATCTCTTGGACAAGTTGAAGAGATCATCGACCAAGTCGAACCAGATTTTATCCACATAGCGACTGAAGGCCCGCTTGGTTTGTTGGCCCGACATGTTTTGATCAACAGAGACCTTCCTTTCACCACCAGCTTCCACACCCGATTTGCAGAGTATCTTGCTGCGCGACTGCCTGTGCCTTGCGAATGGAGCTACGCCTATTTGCGGTGGTTTCATGAGCCTGCCGTTCGCACGATGGCGCCAACAAAGGGCGTCGTTGCGGATCTCACTTCAAGAGATTTCAAAGATGTCGTGCCTTGGACACGCGGCGTCGATGTAAATCGCTTTAAACCAGCAGAAAAGTCGTTGTTTAAACACTTGCCTGGCCCGCACTTATTGTGTGTTGGTCGTGTTGCCGTGGAGAAAAATGTTGAAGCGTTTCTACGCTTGGATGTGCCGGGCACAAAAATTGTCGTGGGGGATGGACCACAATTGGTGGAGCTACGATCACGTTATCCGCAGGCAGTTTTTACCGGGCAAAAGTCTGGAGCTGAATTGAGTGCGCATTATCAAAGTGCGGATGTCTTTGTTTTTCCATCGAAAACCGACACGTTCGGCAATGTAATGATTGAGGCGATGGCATGTGGATCACCAGTTGCCGCCTACCCTGTTATCGGGCCGATTGACGTGCTGACTGATCCAGCTGCCGGGGTCATGCACAAGGATTTGGCTCAAGCAACAACAGCAGCGTTGCACCTTGATCGAGCAAATGCACGTCATCATGCGATGCGGTTTACTTGGCGGCAGTGCGCGCAGATGTTCTTTGATTACCTTGCGCCAATGGTGCAAAAAGCAAGCAAGGCTGCTTAAATCTGCGCGCATATTGGTGAATTAGCTTGCGAGATTTGACAAATCAGGGCATCGATTAACTGCAATTCGGTGCCTTTTAGGGTTTTCACATGTCTGCTGGTCTAACTTCTCGTTTCACTTCTTCGGAAGCGCGTGCCTCTTACTTTTATGGTTCAATGTATTTGGCGGTCGGCGCGGCTGTGCCATTTCTACCCCTTTGGCTAAGGCACAAAGGGTTTAGTGATGCTGATATTGGTATTCTGAACGCTGTTCCCATTTGGACGATGGTTCTCATCAATGTATTTGTTGGTCGGTTAGCCGATAAAGCTTCTGATTGGCGTCAGGTTATTCTGGCCTGCAGTATTGTTGCGGCGTTGGCACCGCTGCTTTTGTTCTTCTTGGATGATGTTTGGCTTATTGTCGTTGTTTGGACGTTATGCGTTTTGCCGGTGATGACGCTTTCGCCAATTCTAGACGCTGCAACGGTCCGTATGACAAGACGGCGTGGCAGTGATTTTGCGATGATTCGTGTATGGGGAACCGTAGGCTATGTTGCTGTAAATCTCATTGCGGGTTGGCTTTTAGGTTGGGCAGGGATTGCGTTGTTCCTGCCGTTATATGTCATTTTTTGCCTTGTGCGCGGGGGGATGGCTTTTCAGCTTCCCGCCTTTCGCGCGACAGCACCCGAAGATGCTAAACTAAAGGCAGAGGCTAAAGACGCTCCACCACCGCACAAATTGCAGGCGCAAGCCTTCAAAGATATGTTCCGCCCCTGGTTTATTCTCGCGATTTTGGGTTCTGCCCTAATCGTTGCGTCGCACGGACCGCTTTATACATTTGGGTCACTATTGTGGGATCAACAGGGTATAGGCAAAGAGGTGATTGGGCCACTATGGGCGATTGGCTCTGGTGCCGAGGTGTTGGTGTTTTTAGCATTCGCACGTATCGCTCGGCGATTTTCAGCTCGCCATCTACTGTTGTTCGCAGCTTGCGTGACTTGCGCGCGCTGGGTCGGCATGAGCCTAGAAATACCAACATATGGCTACTTCTTGCTGCAAATGTTGCATGCGATTTCGTTCGGCATTACCTATTTGGGCACATTGAATTTCGTAGCGAACTGGACCGCTGAAAGTTTTGCGGCTGAAGCACAAAGCACCGTGCAGGTCTTGTCTCAGGCCCTGTTGGCGACTTTGGTGTTTGGGTCTGGTTTTATATTTTCCCAGTTTGGCGCGTTGGCGTTTGGGATTTCTGCAATTGTTGCATTGGCAGGCGGTCTATGTGTGCTGGCGTCACTCATGCTGATTAATCCCAGATCAGAAGTTTAGCTATCTGAACATATAAAAAAAATGGCCCACGTTTTTTAAAACGCGGGCCATAAATTTCTTTTTTCAATTTGGTTTAAGCTTATCCCAAGCGACCGTTGGCATGGGCCAACATGGTGTAGACTTTGCCTCTGTCAGACGTCAGTTGCGCCTGTGTATCCACGACAGGATTTTGTCCGTTTGCAGCTTCACGCAGTAATTGTTCGAACTCTGACATGAACTCGCGAGCTGTGTTTGCAAAATCATCGTCGCGCTTTAACTTCTTGCGAATGTCGTCAAATGTGCCCTGACCAGCCAGTGTATATAGGCGGCGTGAGAATACATCTGTTTGGCCATTCTGATAACGCATCCACGCATCTTCAAGTGCAGTTTGATCAACAGCTGCAATCATTTCGCTGGTCAAGCTGTTCAAGTTGCTTTCGCGAGGTTGAACGTTTGCTTGTTGCTGATTGGCAGAGGCATTGCGCAATAGTGAACGCACCCAATTGTCGCTGTCTTCGCCTGTAGACGCTTTGGCCGCTGTCGCTGGTGGGGTGACAGGTGTACGTTGCTCAACATTTGAACGCAGAGTTTGTGCAGCAGGACGTGCCTGTTGTTTTTGCTGTTCCGCTTCAATTTGACGTTCCAGCAGGGCAGCAATTTGCTCTGATGAAATATCGTCATCCCGTGACGGTGTTTGCGCACTCGGGCGGCGTGTTGGTTGTGGAGCCGGACGTGGCTGTTCCACTGGACGGCGTTCCTCTTGACGAGGTGCTTCCTGTCTTAACGGCGCTTGCTTTGGTGGTTCTCTGCGCGGTGCCGGTTCAGGCATTGGCTCCCGACGAGCAGGGGCCGATGTGAAACTGTGTGAGCTTGGTTGCGCATTGACGATGTTGTTCAATTCGCTCAACGCTTCGATTTGTTCAGCGACCACACGGCGCATGGCAGCCGCGCTTGCTTTGGTTTCCTCAGGCAGTTCCAACATGCCGCGTTGCAGTTCGCCACGGGTGGCTTGCAGTTCTTCGTTCATCTGGCCCGCAGTTGTACGCATAGCCTGAGCCGTTTCGTTGAACTGGGCTGTTGCATGACGAATTGCTTCTTGCATTTCGTCCACCAACGCTTTTTGCGTTTGTTGCACAGCGCTTTGTGCGCGTTGTGCTTCGATGCCTGCTGTTTCGGTCAATGTGCGCAAGTTGTTTGAAACAGAGCTTGATGCGCCGCGAACAGTTTCGTCCAAAGCTTCTTGTGTTGCTGCTATCCGTTGTTCGGCTTCGGAAACGGTTTCTGAAAGAGAACTTGCAAATACGCGAAGCCGGTTGTCGATCTCTTCAGCGCGGTTGGTAAAGCCGTGTGCCAATGCATCCAGCGCCGTACGGCCACCCTCGATCGTATCGATTGAAATCATGCTGGCGTTGGTTAGGTCACGCGCTGCATCGGTGAACCCATGCGCCTGGCCTTCAAGCGTGTGTTTAACTTCGCCAACTTCTGCCAACAAACCACTAATGGTTGCTTGCAGCGCAGATACATGATCGCCCATCAAACGACCAGCGTCGTCTGTGCCCAACACGGCCTGACGCACTGCATCTGAGTAACGTACAGTGTGCTGGCCGATGCTGGTTTCAAGTGTCGCTAAGTTGTTGCCTGATGTTTCAAGCACTTGCTGCAATAGCATATTTGAATCATTGAGTTTGGTTAGAGCATGGGTCACGTCTTCTTCAATACGAGACGTTGAAGCAGCTATGACTTGTTCTGCACCCGTCGCAGAGTTTTCAAGCGCAGCGGTCAAGACATTCTGGTGGTTGGCAAGACGTTCATCCAACTCGTTGGTTTTCTGGTCGATGAGTTTAGACAATGTTTCAGACTGAAGCGCGACAACGCGGTTCATTGCTGACGACTTGTCGCTCAACTCTTGTGCTGTGGCTACGCCGCGTACTTCAACCAAGTCTTCAATTTTGGCGCTGACTTCGCCCAGTTGAGCCATCGCACCACGCACGAGAGTATCCATGCGGGTGGCGGTTGTTTCAACATCGGCTGAAATGTCAGCCGTCATGCCGACCAGTTTTTCTTGCAAGCTTGCAGAAATGCGGTTTGCGCCTTCATCAATGTTGGACATTGTTGCGCCAAGGGCTGTGGAAACAGAAGCGTTGATTTCATTCAAGCGCTCTGCCGTTGCATCAGCGCGCGCAGAAATTGCATCCGGTAGGGTGCTGAGTTTTTCGTCAATTGTGCGGCTAAGGTTTTCAGCAGTTGAAGCAAGTCTTGCTTCGCTCTGCGTAGAGCTTGCCTCAATATTTTGTGCCGCTTGGGTCGAAGAGGCGACAAGACGTTGCTCGCTATCCGAAATCCGGCCCTCAATTGATTTGTTCAGGCTATTCAATGTGGCTGCAAGTCGCTGCTCGCCATCAGAAACCCGCGTTTCAACATTGGAAGCCAAGCTCTCAACAGTTTCGCTCAAGCGCTTCTCGCTATTGGCGATCCGTTCCTCAGCTTGTCCTGTCAGGCCGTCAACCGCGCTTGTGAGGCTTTGTTCAGTGTTCGTGACGCTGTTCGTAAGCGATGATGTCAATCCATCAACAGCAGTGGTTAGGCTTTGTTCGCTATTCGAAACGCTGTTCTCAATAGCCGACGTCAAGTGCTGGGTCGCGCGGCCAAGTGTTTCAGCGGACCTTGATACGCGGCTAACAATGGTTTCATCTAGTTTGTTTGTTGCATCATCAAATGTTTGCGTGGACTCAATGACGGCCTTCTCAACCCGTCCGGCAAGTCTATCTGTGCTTTGTTCGATATTCGAAATTGCGCTTGTTACTTTGCCAGCAACCCCATGCTCAGCATCTGACAAGCGGGCAATAGCGCCGTCAATTTCGGTGCCCAAATGCTCGTTAACCTCAGAAACCTTAGCTTCGATCATCGAAGAAACCTGCTGGGTGCGTGTTTCCATCGTTTCGTTAACGTCGCGCAAGCTGTTGTCGATATTGTCGCGGAACTTGTTGCCAGATTGGTCAAAGGCGTAGGTGAGTTCTTCAGTACGCTGATGCATTTCAGCGCTCAACTGCGCCGCGCTAGACTGCAGGCGATCGTTGATGGCGGTTGTCTGAGCGTTCAGCGTGTCTTCCAATGATTTTGCCGATTGGGTCATGCTTGTGCTGTTTTGATCAATTGTATCAATCAACTTGCCGCCTTTTTCGCTCACAATTTCGTCCATGGATTTAAGACGACTGTCCAAAACCACAGCGACTTCGTCTACGCGGGCTGTAAGTTGAGCCGAAGTAGCATCTCCAGCATTTTGCAACGATGCGCGTGCCTCTTCCGTCCGGGCCGTAAGTTGTGCAGCAGTTTTTTCACCAGCAGTTTGCATTGAAGCGCGTGCTTCTTCGGTGCGAGCCGTAAGTTGAGCTGCAGTTGCTTCGCCGGCACTTTGTATGGATTGGCGAGCGTCATCAGCGCGGGCTGTAAGTTGCGCAGCGGTCGCATCACCAGCATTTTGCAACAATATGCGGGCATCGTCTGCGCGTTCTTCTAGAACGCCACCAATTTGCAATAGGGCAGATTGAACACTGCTTTCCAGATTGTTGGATTGGATCGCCAGCGTTTCGTCAAAACGTGTACCAAATTCGGTCAGACTTGACTGTGCGCTTGCAGCGTTTTGAAGCACGCTTTGTGCCAGCCTGTCGCCAACACTTGACATTTGGTCTGAGATTTCTTCACCGCGTAGGCTCATCTCGACCAGCACCGCTTCGCCAGAGGCACGCAATACGCCGCTCAGTCTCGCGCTTTGCGCATCAACGGCTGCAGAAATAGCCGAAGCACCGCCTTCAAACGTACCTGTAAGGGCTGAAATGCGCTCGGCAACGTTTGAATTGAAACCTTCTGTCCCGCTATTCAGGGCCGACGTCAGCAAATCGGATTTTTCATCGAACAGGGCCGTAAATGCATTTGTGTTCTGGCCAAGCAGTTGAGAAATCTCATCAACACGGTTTGACACTAGTTCGCCAAAACCGTCGGTACGGCTGGATAGAACTTGATCCAATTGTGCAGTTCGTCCGGAAATTGTTTTGTCTAGCGTTTGGTTTCGCTCATCAAACGAGCTTTCCAACAAGGAAGTCCGTTCAGAAAGAATACCGTCAAATGCGTTTGATTTGTCTTCAATCGCTGCGGATAATTGACCCGTACGGTTCGTCAATATGTTGTCGAACTCGTTTGATTTTTCAGCAATTGATGCAGCAAGGTTTGCAGTGCGTTCATCAACAATGATGTTCAGTTTTTCCGCGCTGTCATCCAATGAGGCAACCAAATCGGCTTGTCGATTTTGAATTGTTTCATCGAAATTCTTGGCGCGGTCGGCAATAGCATTATCAATGATAAGTCCGGCTGACTGCACAGCTTGTGTCGCGTCTTTTGACTGGGTGTCGATTGTTGACGTGATATTGCCGCCAACAGTTTTCATTTGATCAACAAATGAGGTGCCAACACTATCTAGCTTTGTGGCAAAATCCGAATGAACGTCAGAAATGGCTTCGCGGACGCGCTCTGAATTCGTCACAACGGCATTGCGCTGAGACGCGAGCTCTTCGATCAGCGCGCGCATCCGCAATTCATTGTCCGCATAGGTGCGTTCCAAAGAATTCACTTCATTGTGGACCATAACTTCGAGTTCGCTGGCGCGGGAGAGGGCGCGTTCAAGTCCGTCACCAATAGCGTTAACTTCGCGGCGCACTGCTTGGCCAACAGTTTTGATTTGTTGGGATGCTGCGGCTTCTGGTTCCGTCAAACGCATAGCGGCTTGGGTCATAGAAGAAGCGGCAAGGCGCAGATCGTGAGCGCGACGGGTCATGACAGCCAGCGCATAAAACGCCAAGATGGGAATAACCAGCAACGCTGCATAGGCGGCAAACTCTGGTGTACGCAATGTTTCGCTGAATAAAGCTGGGTCACTAAGGCTTGGACCAAAGCGGAAAAAGCCCAACGTTCCAATAATTGCGGCCCATACAATCGAAGCCACAGAGGCAACCCAGTAGGGCGCAGAAGTTGGCTTGGCTTGTAGTGAATAAAGAATGCCCGCTGCGCTGGAACGGTCGTCGTTCGCAATACCAGCTGCGCGTGCAGCGATGCGCTCGGCGGACCGCGTACGGCTAGCGGGTGCAGCTTTTGATTTCGGGTTGGCCGCGTTTATTTCGGGTGCGGCGTCCTTATTGGATGTAGCCTTTTTGGCTGTGTTCGTGGCAGCTGGTTGTCCCAGCGCGTTTTCGACCGCTGAAAATGCAAGCGATGCCGGGTCCTTAGGTGTTGAACCGTTATTTTTAGCCATACTCAGTACTACCTTTGCGTCCGCACACGTCCCAACATTGCGGCGTAGGTGAGCTCTGGCAAGCCGCATCGCAAAATTTGGATGCGCCCCGGAGCGTCCCCCGGAAATTCGTAACGCATTAAAAAATAATGCACTTTTAGCCAATTCTCCAACGCCGCCGAACGTTGGTATCACGCTTTTATACACCTTTTCGACGACGAATTTACATTTTTATTAAAAAATGATTAACGCGTCATGGTTGTTGACCTTGTTTGCACTCAATTGTGCCTGAATTTGGGCGCTTAATCGAGCATTCACTCCTTTATGATAAAGTTGTGAATAGTTGAGTTGAGTAAAAGTTAGGATGCAGTATGGCAAGCGCAACGGCGTTCGCACCTCATGCACAAAACAATATTAATGAGTATGGTCAGGAACGATTGATTGATCTGGTCTATTTGGCCCGTCAGACCATGGGCAGTAAGTCGCTAGAGATTGAAATTCTTCGGCTTTTTAAAACCCAACTTGAAATTCACTTAGATTCCTTCGCTGAGTCGGAAGATGACGGACAGCTCCGTATGCGGTTGCACACAATTAAGGGTGCTTCTGGCGGGGTAGGTGCATTTGAAATTGGTCAGTTGGCGGCGACAGCCGAGGCTTACCTTATTAAGGGTGAAGAAATACCCGACGGCCAAATTGATGGATTGCGACAGGGTATTCAATCGACTGTAATTTACATCAATCAACTGTTGGCGGACTAACACCAAGTCTTTGCAAATGTGTTGTGTGCTGTGGCAAAACCAGTTTAATGGTTGATTGCTTGATCAAATTGGTCAACGGCGATATAGAACGCGCCAAGAGCAATTTAAGGAACACCCATCATGGCTAAAATCACCTATGTAGAAGCCAATGGCACGCGCCATGACGTTGAAGCAGAAACTGGATCAACGGTCATGGAAAATGCCATACGCAATGATGTTCCTGGCATTGTGGCAGAATGCGGCGGTGCGTGTACCTGTGCAACTTGTCATGTCTATGTTGATAAAGACTGGACCGCGAAAGCTGGTGGCCCTTCTGTTATGGAAGAAGATATGCTGGATTTCGCCTTTGATGTGAAAGATGAGAGCCGTTTGTCTTGCCAAATCAAGGTTTCAGATGAACTTGACGGCCTCGTTGTTCATGTCCCTGAAAATCAGGCATAGATTTCTCCCAAATTGATTTCGGGAAGAATTTTTCTACAAATCGTGTCATTTTTGAGATGAAATTTCTCATGCTGGTCCAAATTGCCTAGTTGGCGTTTTGCACTGTGTCGATTTAGTAGAAAATGTAAAAATCTAACAATTTCAATGACTTGGCTTTATGCGAAGAGTGTCTTATTTTAGCTTCATCGATTAATCGAGGTCGCAAAATGACACGTCTGGGCATATTCCCTGTATCCTACAAGGTTCGGGGCAAGAAAATCGTTATTGTTGGTGGTGGTGTGGAAGCACTGGCCAAGGCGCGTCTTGCGGTAAAGACAGATGCGCATGTGCTTGTTGTTGCGCGCAAGATCGAAGTTGATTTTTCAGCGCTAACGGCTACCGATGCACATATCGAGATTCTTCAAGAAGCATTCGCCATGCATCACTTGGACAATGCCGCACTGGTTTTTGTTGGTGATGAAGGCCCGGACGCTGAGATAGCTAAACGACTGACGAAAGAGGCTGGTTTACCGCTTAACGTTGTCGATCAGCCCGCGCTTTGCGATTTTTTTACCCCCGCCATAGTTGATCGTGCGCCGATTTCGATTGCAATCTCCTCCGAAGGCGAAGCACCTGTTTTGGCCCGTTTGGTACGGGCTAAAATTGAAGCTTTGTTGCCGCTGCATCTTGGCGTATTGGCTGGTCTAGCCGGTGGCTTGCGACATTTGGTTGAGCAGCTGATCAGTTCTGGTGATCGCCGCCGCAAATTTTATCAAGAACTTTTAGCATCGTCCCAGGTCGAAGATGCGTTGGCCAACGGCCAGCAAGATAAGGCCAATCAATTGGCCAACCAGTTGCTGGTGGAACACGCCAATGTTGTCCAAAGCGTTGGTGCTCAGCGTCAAGGATTTGTGCATTTGGTCGGTGCGGGGCCGGGGGCTGAAGATTTGCTGACGCTTCGGGCGCAACGGGTTTTACAAAGTGCGGACGTCATTGTGCATGATCAGTTGGTGCCAGAAGCTGTTGTGCAAATGGGTCGACGGGACGCTGAGCGGGTGCCGGTGGGCAAAGCCAAAGGCCGTCATTCCTTTACGCAGAAACGTATCAACAAGTTGATTGTTGAGCTTGCGCAGACAGGTAAGCAGGTTGTGCGGCTCAAAGCTGGCGATCCGATGATTTTTGGTCGCGCGGCTGAAGAAATTGAAGCGATGGATGAAGCTGGCGTGGAATATGCAATTGTTCCTGGTATCACCGCCGCCGCCGCTGCCGCATCTGATGCGCACTTGCCCGTCACCTTGCGCAATGTCGCCTCTGGTGTGGTTTATGCCACTGCGCACGGCGCGAATGACACAACCGTGACCCATTGGGCGACCTTAGCGAAATCAGGCCTAACGCTTGGCATTTATATGGGCAAATCCATTATGCAGGATGTGGCGAAAGAGCTGGTTGCCGAAGGGTTATCACCAACAACGCCATTGGGCATCGTGGTCAATGCGGGCCGCACGAACAGCACGCGATACTTGTCCAGTTTGGCAGAAATTTCAAATGAAGTGCCGCAATTGGCTGACGGTCCAGCAATCGTTTTTGTTGGGGAAGCCGTGGCCAGCGGCAAGTGGCAGATCCAAATGGATCAACCCGTTTTAGATCAAAATTCAACTGGGGGCGCGCTCCCTGAAATTCAGGTGGCGTAAAGGATATTCAGATGAACGCAATTACTGCAAATGAACTAATCTCGGGTGCTGTTGTGTACCTTTACGAAAATGGAGACTTCGGTGTTGATCTTCAGCAAGCCAAGCTTTTTGGTGCAGAAGAGCAAACAGATCTCGCAGCGTTTATGGCAAAGGCTGCGCTGAACATCAGATTGGTGAGCCTTGAGGCCATTGATGTTGAAGTGAGCGAAACTGGCACCGTGTGGGCCAATCGCTTAAGAGAGCAAATTAGGGCAGATGGCCCAACCGTTGGTGGCTTTGCGCGTCAAAGTCTAGAAGGAGCCGATCATGTATCGCTATGATGAATTTGATGCGGCTTTTGTCCGTCAGCGTACTGAGCAGTTTTCGCACCAAGTTGAACGCCGCCTGACCGGCGAGCTAACGGAGGACCAATTTCGTCCGTTGCGTTTGATGAATGGTCTTTATTTGCAGTTGCACGCCTATATGCTGCGCGTCGCGGTGCCTTACGGCACCATGAATTCGACCCAGTTGCGTAAGCTTGCGCATATCGCGCGTAAATATGACCGGGGATACGGTCACTTTACGACCCGTCAGAACATTCAGTTCAATTGGCCCAAACTCAAAGATGTACCTGCCATTTTAGCTGAGCTGGCCAGTGTTGAAATGCATGCCATTCAAACGTCTGGCAATTGCATTCGCAACGTGACGACAGACCAGTTTGCAGGCGCAGCGGCAGACGAGATTATTGATCCGCGTCCTGTAGCTGAAATTATTCGCCAATGGTCTTCTTTGCACCCTGAATTTTCGTTTTTGCCACGTAAATTCAAAATCGCGATCACGGGTGCGCCCCAAGATCGTGCGGCAGTTAAGTTCCATGATATTGGCTTGATGGCGACCACGAATGACGCGGGCAAAGTTGGCTGGCGGGTATTTGTTGGCGGCGGTTTAGGCCGTACGCCGATGGTGGGCAAAGAGATTTCCGATTTTGTTGCCGACGAGTATTTGTTACCATATCTGGAAGCCATTTTGCGCGTTTACAACATGCACGGCCGTCGCGACAACAAGTATAAAGCGCGGATCAAGATCCTTGTGCATGAAACGGGCATTGAGACCATTCGGGAACAGGTTGAAGCTGAATTTGCTGAAATCAAAGAGGGCGTCTTGAAGCTGCCCCAAGGCGAATTGACCCGCATTACCGAGTATTTTGCAGCGCCTAGTTTTACACCGCAAACCGACACCGCAATTGATGTGGCACAGTTTGAAGCGACGGATAGCGCTTATGCGCGGTTCCTGAAGCGCAACCTGCATCCGCACCGCGAAGAAGGCTATGTCAGCGTTACGGTTTCTTTGAAACCCATCGGTGGTGTGCCCGGCGATGCAACTGACGTGCAAATGGAAGCAATCGCTGATTTGGCAGAGCAATATAGCTTTGACGAATTGCGCGTGAGCCACGAGCAAAATTTAGTGTTGCCCCATGTCGCGATTGGCGATGTTCGCGCGATTTATGACGTTTTGGTTGAGCAAGGATTGCAAGAAGGTAATGCAGGATTGCTTTCGGACATTATCGCATGTCCCGGCCTTGATTATTGTGCGTTGGCCAATGCCCGTTCTATTCCGATTGCCCAAGCAATTTCTGAGAAGTTTGCGGATCGCGAAGAAGAATTTGGCGAGTTAAAGCTCAAGATTTCGGGCTGTATCAATGCCTGTGGGCACCACCATGTGGGACATATTGGTATTCTTGGTGTTGAGAAGAAAGGCACTGAGCTTTACCAAATTACCGTTGGTGGAGATGCAACCGAGAACGCATCTGTCGGCACAATTTTGGGCCGTGGCGTCGTCGCAGAAGAAGTGCCGGGCGCGCTTGAGAAATTGCTCAACCGCTACATGGCAGAGCGCCAAAATGCAGACGAAAGCTTTATTGATGCTTATCGTCGATTGGGTGACGCACCTTTTAAGGAGGCGCTTTATGGTTAGTTCAAATTTAGCCCACGCAGCAACAGTAAAGCCACGTCCAACGGATTTGGAACTGGTTGCGTTGAACGGCATGTTTGACGAGAAGGACGGCTTGTCCGTTCTGCGGCATGCGCTTAACGAGGACATATCTCCAAATTCGATTGCTATGGTCTCCTCGTTTGGCGCGGATAGTTCGGTGTTGTTGCACATGGTTGCCCAGATCAATCCTCATCAAGAGGTTTTGTTTTTGGAAACAGGCAAGCATTTTGCCGAGACACTTGAATATGTTGAGATGATGAAAAAGCATCTTGGTCTGACCAATGTGCGCTTTTTGGAGCCTGACACCAAAGACGTTGAGCGCTTTGACGCTAAGGGTGACCTTTGGCAAACGGACCCAGATAGCTGTTGTCATATTCGTAAGACCGAACCACTTGATGCAGCGCTTAAGAACTATGGCGGCTGGGTGACGGGCCGTAAGCGGTTCCAGACCAATGATCGTGGTGTGTTGCCGCATTTTGAGTTGACCACGGACGACCGGATAAAAGTCAATCCGCTGGCCTACTGGGACAATGATGATGTGAAAGCCTATCGGGAAGCGCACGATTTGCCTGCGCATCCATTGTTCTTGAAGGGGTATCTTTCCATCGGTTGTGCGCCATGCACATCGATGGTGAAGGACGGGGAAGACCCACGTTCTGGCCGTTGGCGCGGCAAGGACAAAACCGAATGTGGCATTCATTTTGATGTGAGTGGCAAAATAGCTAATCCGGGTGCAGAGTTGGAACAAAGCCAAATGAATTTGTTTAAAGACGGCGCGTTTATCGCCGATAATTGGCGTGACCTTCAAGAAGATGAAGCGCTGAATGATCTGCATCATGTCCATATTCCACTAAGCGTATATGTTGACAATAAAAGCGAAGTTGACGCCCAGCAAGGTGCTGTCGGTATCCTCTTGCAGGCTGGCGACGATGTTGACGCCCTTGGTGAGAACGCGAAGCGTTTCGCCTCCATTGTGGTCGAGTTTCCAGCGTTCACAGACGGCCGGGGATATTCTTACGCGCGGCTTTTGCGGGAGCGTTATGACTATACTGGTGAGCTGCGCGCCCGTGGCGACATTCTGACCGATCAGGTTCCATATTTCCAAAGATGTGGATTTGACGCCTTGACTGTTGGAAATGCAGCGACCAGAAAAGCACTTGAAGAAAATGACCTTGGTGAGGTATCGATCTTCATGCAACCTATTGGGGCATCCGCTGAGGTGCCTGTTGGAACACGTCCGTTTTTGCGGCGGGCAAAATAATAAACTTACTGGGTGGTCCAGCGCCCGCGATAAAATACGAAGAGAGTACGAAAAATGAGCGAGCGTGAGATTGTCACCGACGTGGTGATCATCGGTGCAGGCCCTGTTGGTCTTTTTGCCGTTTTTGAATTGGGTTTGCTGGACATTAAATGCCACCTGATCGATATTTTGGACAAGCCGGGCGGCCAATGTGCCGAGCTTTATCCTGAAAAGCCGATCTATGACATTCCGGGTTTTCCAGAAATTTCTGGCCAAGAACTGACCAATAATTTGTTGGAGCAGGCTGAGCCGTTCGCCCCAACTTACCATTACAATCAAATGGTAACGGCGCTTGAGAAGCAAGCTGACGGGTCTTACATCGTTCAGACCGACGACAACCAAACATTCAAATGTAAGGTTGTGGTTATCGCCGCTGGCGGCGGGTCTTTTCAGCCCAAACGCCCTCCAGTGCCCGGCATTGAAGAATATGAGAACAAGTCTGTGTTCTACGCCGTGCGTCGTCGCGAAGAATTCCGCGACCATGACATCGTAATCGTTGGCGGTGGCGATAGTGCGCTGGACTGGACATTGAACCTTGCTGATATTGCTAAATCTGTAACACTTGTACACCGTCGCGACAGCTTCCGCGCCCATACGGACAGTGTGAATAAGATGCGTGCGCTGGTTGAAGCCGGCAAGATCAAGTTTGAGCTTGGCCAAATTGGCGACCTTGTAGGCGAAAATGGCCAGCTGAGCGCCGTGAACATTAAAAGCAAAGAAGAAGGCGTGAAATCACTGCCTGCTTCGCGCTTGTTGCCGTTCTTTGGCTTGACCATGAAACTAGGGCCGGTAGCTGATTGGGGGCTTAACCTGCATGAAAACCTGATCAATGTGGACACTGAGAAGTTCGCCACATCCGAAGAAGGTATCTATGCGATTGGTGACATCAATCACTATCCCGGTAAGCTTAAATTGATCCTTTCTGGTTTCCATGAGGCGGCATTGATGGCCCATGCAGCGAAGAAAATTATCCATCCGGATCAAAAGGTTGTGTTTCAATACACAACTTCTTCGACCAGCTTGCAGAAGAAGCTTGGGGTAAAATAATGCGCGTTTATGTGACAGATCACGACGGTAAAGAGCACGAACTGGAAGCCCTTGATGGTTGGCGGGTGATGGAAGTCATCCGCGATTGGGAATTGCCCATTAAAGCTGAATGCGGCGGCGCTTGCGCCTGCGCGACCTGTCACGTTTTCGTTGACCCTGAATGGGCAAACAAGCTCCATCCAGCAACGGACGAAGAGGAGGATATGTTGGACACGGTTCCCGATGTTCAGGACAATTCTCGTCTTTCTTGTCAGATACTGATGAGCGATGAATTGGATGGGCTTAAAGTTGCCCTTGCACCAAGTGCTAAACCAGAAGAAAAAGTTGCCTAGTTTTCGCTCACGGTGGTTTTTTTAGCCGCCGTGTTGGTGGCTTTGCTCCTGACCCCCGGCACCCCCGCCGGTAAGTGCTCCTTTGTCGGTGTGAATTTTTCGTTTGCGCCCGAGAAAAGTTGCGCGAAACCGCCCAAGGAATGGCTCACAATTTATACTCGGCCACCCCGGACTTGATCCGGGGTCATTTCGAACTGCCATTGATGGCTTTGCGCCGTTCTCTTTCTCTTGCGCTCGCGCCGCTGTCCCTCGTACCGATCCGTACCCGGAGGGGCACGCCTACTTTTTCTAACCCCCACCCTTAACCCCTCCCCACAAGGGGGAGGGAAACACAAGGTATCAGGGGTCGCTGCACTGTTTTTATATGCCGCCGTTGGTCGCTTCGCTACCAGCCCGGGCACCCCCGCCAATTGGTGCCCCACTTTGAGGCTGCATGACACCGCCACCCATCATCGTCATACTCGGGCTTGACCCGAGTATCCGTTTGGGATTTCAGCGCGGCTTATTGAGGCTTTATCTAGATGATACCAACTCCGCACCTACTATTCGGCAAGTATGTCCAAATCATAATAAATGCTTTGCAACATCTCAGCATAAGCTCCACTGCTGTCAGCATGATACCCCATGAACTGCAAAGTATTTGCTCCCACAGGCAAGGGTCTGAGCATTATCCAATAGCCGTCTGTTGCAGAGGGTGCGACTGAGGGCGCGTTAAATTTCGCTGGTACGCGTTCAAACAGGTTGAAACACTCTTTTGAGCCCATTTTAAAACGCGCGACGTACTCGACATTTCTACCATTTACAAACACCTGCATATGTTTGAACCCTATGCTTGCGACGGCCACTGTATGTTTTGCGACTGCACAACTCATTTCTTCACCAGGTGGTGTGAATGTCAGGGCGTTGATAACAGGGAAAAATATGTGTTTGTTGGCAGGGATTGTGCACTGCCGATGGAGTTGCGCAGAGCCGAATCCACCAGCGAGAAACCAAATTGGGCCACTTTGATTAACACCGCAAAATGTTCCATCCATGTCATGGATTGGGCTGGATGCTTGTTGCATGGAATATGCCCATTCCCACCAATCGTTGACATAATTATGAAGGGGCTTGCCGTAAATTTCTTCTTTGGGCTCAACGACATAGTCGTAGATCGAAAACTCTTTGTCAGCGAGGGCAAGTTGCGGCAGAAAACATAACGATATCGCGAAAATTAGTCGTGTAAAGTTGCCCATTATATACTCCAGTATGACTTAAAAAATTGCAGAAAACACTTTGCTTTCGGCATCCAAAATATAGGCTTGCGAGTAAAATATCCGAAGGCATCCAAGCAAAAGTTAAATTTAATTCAGAAACTCAAATCAAAAGAATCTACGTTAGTAGTGGCTAAATTTTTTGTAGAAAATGCAATGGAGTTTACTACCACTTCTGCGGACAGTTTATCGTGTTTGACTATTCAAGATATAAAACTACCTAACCAGGGATTGCCCCCAAAAAAGCACAAAACTTATCCTCGTCACTAAGGACCATGCCACAATATCTCACCTTTGATAAAAACCGTGCAGGCTGTTGACGAATGGCGGGCGGTGGAAGGCAAACCGCATCAGGCGGGGCGCTGACCAAATCAATGGGGATGGCCGGACCACAAGACGTTAGGGTTCGCACTATTTGGCTTGTCCAGTCCGACACCGAGGGCAGCCGTAAGTCGCTTATTGGGCACTGTTTCCCTCTAGCACCAAATGATCATGGCGATCTTAGCAGTTTTGGTGGAGCGCAGGTAAAGGGGATAGAAGGGTTTAGCTCCCTGGGGCAATTCCAGATTGATGCAAAAGACCATTTGCGCGAGGCGTTTGACGTCTCATTACATTTATACCAAGTGACGAGATTTCAAACGCCTCGCGCCCTGCAATTTTGACCAAACCGGTAGCCATGCTGATCGGTGGTTTAGGCGTGCCAAAAAATGTGATCTAAATGTCGTTTGTCACGTACCAACTTATAAGCATAGGAGACGGTGATGGCGCTTGGTGACTGGGTTGAAGTAAATGACAGAATGCAAAAGGACTATTCTTATGAATTAGTTGCGCCGATGGGTGAGGGGTTTGATTCAAGTTTTACGCCGCACTTCACACCTAAAGAAATGCTCGCCATGGGGGTGTTTGAGGGTAAATATTGCAACGATTGCCGAGACGAATTTCCCGCTGATTGGTTTGAGGGCGCGCGGATATCTGATCGCCCGAACATTGAGATGAACTATTTTGCTATTAAGAGCCGTCAGCCTTTATCTGTTTGGCAGCAAAAGGGATGGATATATGGCCCCGATCCGCGTGGTTGGTTCCAGTGGTATTGCCGCTATTTCATGGGCCGTCGTTTGCCTGAAATTGACCAAAAACAGATCAAACGCTGGCGAGGTTTTGCGCGGCATGCCGGGCAAATTCGGGCGAACTGCGATCCGGGCGACGTCTTTTGCCGCCCCCGCCAACGTCAAGCACTATTGCAATGGGCCTATGATCCGCTGATCTAGCGCCGTTGACTAAGTGACCCCCAGTTTGTGCCGGACGCGGTGCATATATTCTTCGCGGTCGAATGGATTTGGCCCAGTGCGGGTGCGGTGAGGTGGGTTGCCCGACATCGGCGTGAAGTGGCTAAAGCTACATTCCAAAACGCCTTCGCCACCGGTTAAGTTTGGCAATAATTGCTGGATGTTTTGTGTTTGGCCAGCAGCGATCAAGCCTTCCATGATGGTGCTGTTTCCTTTCGGGCGTGAGGTCTGGATCTGCGCGCCAACCTTTGCAATCGCTGGCATGATTGACCCGACTGCGCTCATCGGCAATTCCAAATGAAACAGGTTGATTGGTTCACAAACAACTGGTTCGGCGTGTTGTAATGCTTTGGCAAGTACCAGCGGCGTCAGTTCGCGAAAGTCGGTGGCGGTGGTTGCCGGGGATTGCCATTTCGTGTGGGTGATTGCGACGTGGCAGTCTGCAATTTGCCAACCAAAAACGCCTTGATTTAGGTGTTCGTCGATTGCTGATTCAATCGTGCGGTAAAAACCAGCTGGCATTTGTCCGATGTCAGCTTCTAGCGATATCGCATTGCCGGTGCCTTCGGCGCGGGGTTCCACTCGAAGTCCAACGGCTGCGTAATATGGATTTTGGTCTTCCCCAATCAACTCAATGGCGGTGCTGGTTTTGGTGACGCGCTCGACGCAAATGATGGTGGATTTTTCGAACGCCACGGGAATGTTGAAATCTGCCAGCAACATTTGTTGGATGATTTCTTTTTGTACCTCGCCGTAAAGGGAAACAAAGATTTGTTGGTCTTCATCGCTTTTGCGCAAGTTGATCAGCGGGTCTTGGTCTGCCATCTGGTTGAGGGCCAGCCAGAGATTGCTGGTGTCACTATGGTTGTTCGGCGTTACGCGGGTTTCAAGCGTTGGTGGTGCGAAATGGTGGTTGTTGTTTTGGCTTGCCGCCACACCAATCGTGTCGCCAATTTTGGCTTCGCTAAGGCCTGAAAGCATGGCGATGCGTCCTGCTTCCACAAACTGGACTGGGTGTGTTTTGCCTGCTTCGAACAATTGAATGCCTTTGATGCGGGCTTCGCCGTGGGGCAAAGGGATGATATCTCGGTTGTTGATCTTGCCCGAGGTGATGGATGCATAAGCAACGCGTTCGCCGCCCCAACCACGGTCAATTTTAAAGATTGTGCCAGCAAGTGGCGCTTCGGCGTTGCCAGTTTTGGCGGGCAGTAAGGTTGCGATGGCGTCTTGTATCGCATCAATGCCAGCGCCAGACATGGCGGAGCCGAAGACGATGGGTGTTACATTGCCTAACGCTGTTTGCCGAGCCAGCGCGTGTTTTAAACGCGTGGGGGTGATGCTCTTGGGGTCGGTGATATAATCGGCTAAAAGTTGCTCATCAGGTTCCGAAAGATTTTCGATGAGCTGTTCGCGAAATTGGTTATCGTTAAAGTCAAATGGCGCGTAGCTTGCGGCTTTGGTGCCTGTATTCGCTGGAGCACCCAACGCAATTGGCAAAGGCGCGAGATTGTTGGCAATGTCATTGTACAATGTTCGGCAATCTGCGCCCATACGGTCAACTTTGTTGATAAAAATCATCGTTGGGATGCCAAGGCGCTTTAGCGCACGCATCAGGATGCGGGTTTGAGGCTGAATGCCTTCAACCGCAGAAATAACGAGCACCGCGCCATCAAGCACGTTGAGCACGCGCTCGACTTCGGCGATGAAATCGGGGTGGCCGGGGGTGTCGATCAAGTTGACAGTTAGGTCGTTGATTTCAAACGAAACAACCGCCGCCTTGATCGTGATGCCACGTTGGCGTTCGAGCTCTAACGTGTCGGTTTGGGTGTTACCGCCATCGACAGTGCCAATATTATGAATGACATTTGCCGCAAAAAGCAGGCGTTCTGTGAGACTAGTTTTGCCCGCATCGACGTGGGCGAGTATTCCTAAATTCAAGGTGCGCATGGACCATCATTTTCTCAAGATTAAAGACTAGGTTTCTTGGAAAATTACCGCGCGCCATTGGTGCCTCACTAGGTTGAGTTAGGAACTGACTGCCAAGAACTGGCAGATCATGGATTAAACGCTAGACGAAAAATTTTTGAATAACAATGGGCAAAAAGGGATTGAAACTAGGTGTTGCGTTTCACCAACAGTGTCTCATTGCCTGCTTCCGGGTGGCGGGGGATGAGTTGGGATAGGCCTAGCGATATAACGGCAAAGCCAGCGCCTGCGAAGAACACATAGGCTGGATTGTACAACCATATGATGCCGAAAATTACGGGGATGAATACGGCGGCGATGTGGTTGATGGTGAAGGCGACCGCTGCGGTGGGGGCCATATCGGCGGGGTCGGCGATCTTTTGGAAATAGGTTTTCATGGCAATGGCGAGGGCGAAGAAGAAGTGGTCGATCACATATAGCGAGGCGCCCAAAAACGCGTTGTTGACGAGCGCATAGGAGACAAACACCAAGATCAGCCCGACATATTCAAAAGTTAGGGCGGCGCGTTCGCCAAAGTGGCCAATGGCCGCGCCAATGCGGCGGGCAAATAGCATGTTGAACGTGACATTGATGATGAACAAAAATGCCACTTCATGGACGTGAAAGCCGAACTTTTCGACCATCATCCAGGCCGCGAACACCACAAAAATTTGACGACGTGCTCCGGACATGAAGGTGAGCGCGTAGTAAAGCCAGTAGCGTTTTCTAAGGATCAGTTTTTTGTTCTGAATGACGGGCTGTTTGAACTGCGGGAAGAACAAAATCATGAACAATGTCAGGCCCAGCGTGAGCCCGCCGAAGACATAGAACATTGCGATGTAGGGCAGCGCGAGGACGTTCCAAAGCAAGATCACCAGCCCATAAATCAGCAACTGGCCAAAAGCACTGGCGGCCAAAATTGTGCCCAATTGCTTGGCCGCGGTTGCTTTGGGAAGCCACTGCAATTGCAAACTTTGGTTCATGGTTTCAAAATAGTGGAAACCAAGCGACATGATGAAGGTGGTGATCAACAATCCGGTGACGCTTGGGAACATGCCGGTGATGGCAATGCCGAAGCCGAACACGACCAGAGAGATCAATGCAAAGGTCTGCTCGCGCCATATAAATAAAAAGAACACCGCCGTGAATGCCAAGAAGCCGGGGATTTCGCGCACGGATTGCAACAAGCCCATATCTGCGCCGGTGAAGGCTGCTTGATCATGGGCAAAGTTGTTCAAAATTGCGCTCCACGACGCGAAACCAATCTGAATGGTGATGGCCATCAAGATCAGCATGAAATAGGGCGTGCGGAGTTTTTCAAGGCGGGAAGAATTGATCATGAAAAGGCAGTTACGCCTCAATTTTGGGATCGTCAAGTAGATTAAATAATCGAATGCTTTCTTTATGTCGTTGAAAGAAGAATAAATGTGCGCTGTCGAATTTACCAGTTCTGGTTCGACATGTTGATGGGAGCAAGTTTGATGTTAGTCTAAGTTCTAAGGGAGAGCGCAATGAAACCGAACACAATTGTTGACCGCGCAACATGGGAAAATGAGCGACGAGATCTGTTGGCGCAGGAAAAAGAGTTTACGCAACTAAAGGATGAACTAAGCGCCAAACGCCGCAACATGCCTTGGGTCAAGATTGATCAAGATTACCGGTTTGAAACGGAACGAGGCGAAGAAAGTCTTCTCGACCTATTCGGTGATAAACAGCAATTGCTGATCTATCACTTCATGTATGGGCCAGACTGGAAACAGGGGTGCAAAAGCTGTTCTTTCTGGGCGGACAATTTCAACGGCAATGACGCGCATTTTGGCGCGCGGGACGTGTCCTTCAAGGTGATATCTTTAGCGGCGCTCAGCGTATTTATGCCGTTCAAAAAACGCATGGGCTGGACATTTGACTGGGTGTCATCTGCACCGAGCAGTTTCAACTTTGACTTTCACGTTTCGTTTAAGCCGGATCAAAAAGACAAGCAGTATAATTTCAAGCCGTTTGAAAGTAATGCGGATGAAATGCCGGGCATAAGTGTTTTCGCTCGGGATGGAGATGATGTCTATCATACCTATTCGGCCCACAGTCGCGGCCTGGATTTGATGAATGGCGTTTATAACTTTCTTGATCTCACGCCAAAAGGTCGGGATGAAGACGAGCTTGTCTACGGCATGGAATGGCTAAAGCATAAAGATAGCTATTAGGAGCCTTTTTCGCTCGTTTCATTCTTCGCCAGCTTTAGCAGTTCGGGTAAAAACTCGCTGACGGTGGGCGCTTTGGCGTCAAGAAATGGCAGTGGACGGGTGACGCGCATGGCGGCGATGCCGACGCGCACGGTCATTAGCCCGTTGATCACCCCTTCGCCGAGCTTGGTCGATACGCGTGCGGCGATGCCGTGGCCCAACAGTTGCTGTAAAACGCTGTCACCCAACGCAATGCCGCCGGTTAGAGCCAAATGGCTTAGGATTGCTTTGGAGAGGGTCAAAAACCCGAAAAAGCCCGGACGTGCGCCGTAAAGTGTTGCCACTCGGCGGGAGAGGCGGAAGCTTTCGAAAAGCACAAAGCCAATATCGACGAGGGCGCGGGGGCTGACGCTGGTGACCAGCGCAATACGCCGCGCCGACGAGGCAATCATAGCGCGTGCTTTTCTGTCGAGCGGGTGCTGCAAGCTACGTTCCGCAAAGGGAAGAACATGTTCTGCATCATGAACACCTGGTGCGCCTGCATCATAAACGGCCAACGCGCGTGCGCAGTCCGGCCGTGCGGCGTAAAGCTCACGTATGTCTGCGGCGACATTGCGGGCGTCTTTTAATTTGTGCTGTTCATGGGCCAAAAGCGCGGCGACGCGTAAATGCTCGAGTTTTCGCAAGCGCATCATGCCAAAAATTTCGCGAATGATGAGGGCAACTAGGGCCAAAACCATAATTGCCACGGCACCAAGACCAACCCATCCCAACGCTGGGTAGCGGGCGAACAGGTCGCTTACCAGTCGTTCCAGTGCTAAGCCGGTGCCGAGCGAAACCAAAAATGCAAGGGCTGTCCAAAAGAGCTTTGACCATAGCGAGCGTTTGGGCAAGGCGACTTGTTCTGTTTCAGCCAAGTCCGCATTGAAGTCTGGATTGGCCTCGATTTTGGCCAGTGCCACATCAAACGCCAAAGGAGACCTTTGCGGTTTGGATTTTACCTGTGTTTTTGATTTTTGACTTGGCTGCGCGTCGAGTTCAATTGCTACTGGTTTTTTCATTGTAGCTTATCTCCAATCAAAAACTGGATCGCACGGTCAAGACGAATATGCGGCAATTTTAGATGACCATTTGTATCGGTTTGTGTCGCTGGGGGGCGAAAGCGGAGGAATTTGAGCTGCCCGATATGGGAGGCGTCGGGATCAAAGACAGATTCAGGTTTGTCCGGTAACTCGCCGGGAAATAGGGCTATTTCCTTTTTGCCGTCATAGGTTTTGTCCGAAAGGCTTTCTCCCGTTTGTGGGGTGCCGATTATGGTTTCCAGCATTTCACCTTCATGCTCGACTTGTCCCTCGCGCGTTGCGCGTACCGAAGAAAGCGCAAGAGACGACGTTGCCGCGCCTTTGAACTGCGCATCTTTTGCAGCGTTGGCAACAAGGTGATTTAGGATCATTTCAAGTTGGTTATGGCTTGTGTGATGCAAGTGATCTGCTTTGGTGCTTGCGAACAATATTTTGTCGATTCTGGTCGAAAACAGGGCAGAGAAAATGTTGTTTGATCCGGCGCGGAAACAGCTCAGAATTTCGGCGATGGCGGATTGAAGGTCTTTCACCGCCGCCGGTCCGGCATTTAAGGCAGAGAGGGTATCCACCAGTACAATTTGGCGGTCGATGCGCGCGAAGTGATCCCGAAAGAATGGACGCACGACCAAGTGTTTATAAGCCTCGTATCGCTTTTCCATGGTGGCGTAAAAACTGGTGTTGGGTTTCGCGCCCGATTGTGGGGGCAACGGCGCGAAGCTAAGGGCAGGCGATCCTTCCAAATCACCCGGCATTAAAAACCGGCCCGGGGGCAAGGCAGAAAGAGCGTGGGTATCTTCACGGCAGTCGCTAAGGTAAGCCTTAAATGCAGACGAGAGCTTTTGTGCATCAGCTTCATCAAATTCAGCGCTTGGTTTCACCGCATTAGCGAGGGTTTTCCAGCCACGGGCGATGTCGCGTCGGGCAGGTTCGCTGGCGTTTTCAAATGCCTGCATGGACCATTGAGCATAACTTTTGTTGATCAATGGCAAATCGAGCAGCCATTCGCCCGGGTAATCAACAATGTCGATATGGACTTCTTGTGGTCCGGTGATGTTACCCATCCAAGTTGCACTTTGATATTTTACGGTTAAGCGCAGTTCTGAAATTTGCCGGGTCGACGTGGGCCAATGTCTATCGTTGCCAGTAAGGGCGGCGAGATGTTCCTCATAAGCGAAGCGCGGTATGCCCTGGTTGGGCGACGGGGCGAGTTTGATCCCGATCACCCGACCATTGGCCAGAGGCTTGAAGAGCGGCAAATTGTTGCCTTCGATTAATTGGTGGATCAACGAGGTAATGAATACCGTTTTGCCGGCACGAGATAGTCCCGTAACGCCAAGGCGCAAAGTGGGGGTGAAAATGTTTTGAACATTGTCCACCACATTGTCGAGCGCGATAAGGGTTTCGTCGGCCCAATTGCTCATAAGGTTCTTGTCCTTGCTGCTGCGCTTTGGTCTTGGTCCTAAAGTAGGTATTTTTGACGCAACAGCAAGGGGTTGGCTGCATTTGTGCCCAGGCACGAGTTTATCCATAGTTGCCAGTTTGCAACGGACGAAAATGTTCTTGTCGGTCTACTTGTTGGGCGTTTGGGACTTTGCTAGTGATGTGGAGCGCCTTTATTGCAACCCCGAAGGCGACGGAGATTTGATGTTAGAGAATGCGGTAGCCCGCTAGTTCCTTGTTTGAGGAACATTTGAACCAAAGAAACTGCTCAGGCGTGATGCGCTGAGCAAACTCTTTGTTGTGTTCTCACATCAAATGGATAGCTCCGTTGAATATCTCAAAATACGAACAGCGTGTTTTGCACGTTCTCACGCAAGGTGGAGCCATCCACCACGAACGCAATGAGCACGGCAAAATTCGAAAAATCATCTGCTTTACACGTGACGGTCATGTGCTGACTGATTGCACGCTTAAAGTTTTTATGCGCCTGCGCAAGCGGCGTCTCATCAAGTCGAATAACGGAAAGCCGTACCGCGTCACGCGGTTGGGCGTAGCGTCTGCACGCGCCCAGTTCGACAACAAATAAATGAAATTGGAAATTGAACGATGACTTCAAGTCAATTTGAAATCAGAAAATATGAAGAGCGCGACACCGATGCTTTGATTGGCATATGGCGAACTGCCAATGCGCTCGCGCATCCGTTTTTAGGCGAGGCTTTTGTTCGCCAAGTCGCATCGGATATGCGGACAATGTATTTGCCCAACGCAGAGACATGGGTACTTGAAACGAACAGTCAGCCGATCGGTTTTATTGCGCTACTTGGCAATGAAATTGGCGGGCTGTTTTTGGACCCAGCACAACATGGCAATGGTTACGGCAAAGCAATGACAGACCATGCAGCAAGGTTGAAGGGGCAGTTGATTGTCGAGGTGTTTGAAATGAACAAAATTGGTCGCGCCTTCTACGACCGGTATGGGTTTGTTGAAGTTTCCAGACATTTTCATGAGCAGTCTCAAGAGACTGTGTTGAAAATGGAAACCGCCGCAAAATAGTTGAGTAGTGGGAAGGTGCCATTGATTAGTGCCTTCTCACGCTTTGTTGCTTCCACATAAAGCGGTGTAATAACAAAGCACTACGCGTTAATGATGAGGCGTTGAATCGTGCTGTTCACAGATTGATTCAAGCTGTGTTGCTTAAGTCATTTTTCCAGATGGCCGCCCAATCGCCGAGTGGATCAAGCAGTTTGTATAGCTCTTCGCCTTTAGGGGTGAGTGCGTAGCCCTTTTCGGTTTTTTCGATCAGTCCGACAATTCGCAGTTCTTTCAACCTTGTGTTGAGCACTGTTGGCGACGCGGAGCCGCACCGGGTTTGCAAGTCGCGAAACGTGCGGGGGCCGTCGCTCAAATTCCACAAAACACCCATCGACCATCTGCGCCCCAACAGGTCAAACAGAACCATAATCGGCTCCCCGGTTTTTGACCCACGCACCGCTTGGCCGGGTTTGAATAGTTTTGATAGTTCAGAATTTTGGCCCAATGCAAAACCTCTTGCTACATTTATTGTAGCGCAGTATGCTACATTTAGTGTAGCGTATCAAGCGTGCTTTTTGGGGATGTAAAATCGAAATGATCAACATTTTGCTGTGGCTTTTGCTCGCTGCTGTTTGGAGCTCTTCTTACGCCTTTATCAAAATCGGCGTGGCGACGATCGACCCGATGTTGCTCGTTTTCGGCAGGATGGCGATTGGTGCATTATTGTTGCTGGGCGTTTTGGCCTTCATGCGAAAGTCGCTTTCCAAAGACCTTCAAAGCTGGAAGCTTTATGCCGTGACGGGGATATTGGGAAATGCGCTGCCGTTTTTCCTGATTTCGTTCGGCGAGTTAAATGTGGATAGCAGCTTGGCCGCCATTTTGATGGGGGGTGCGCCAATCGTCACCGTTGTTCTTGCGCATTTTGTGTTGCCCGGCGAGGAACTCACATCACGATCCTCTTGGGGCGTCGTGGTTGGGTTTTCTGGCGTGATTGCCCTGTTTGGGTTTGGCGCACTATCTGCGATTGGCAGCCATATTATGGGGCAATTGGCGTTGGTTGGTGCTGCTGTCTGCTATGCGGCGAACACCATCATCGTCAAGCGCAGTCCTAAAAAACCACCGTTGGAGATGGCGGCAGGCTCTATGCTGGTCGGCGCTGCATGTATCGGTATTGCAAGTTTGGTTTTTGTCGATTTTGGAACGCTGGCGTCGCCCAATACCGAGTCGTTGGTCGCGCTTGTATATCTGGGTGTTTTCCCCACTGCGATGGCGGCGCTGATTTACTTTTTCCTTATTGTGAGATTGGACGCGCGGCACATGTCGCAGATCAATTTTGCGGTGCCTGTGGGTGGTGCGCTGATTGGTGTGCTTTGGTTGGGCGAGCCGTTCGGGCCGACGCGGATATTTGCGCTCCTTATTATTGTGTCAGCCATTATCTTGGTGTCGAGCAAGGGCGCGAAGTCAAGGCAGGCAAAAAGCGCTTTGTGATCACCCACAACAGCTTGCCGTGGCCGCGTTCAGCGTGTTAGCCTGAGGGTGGTCGGCAGAACCAAGGTGTTGCTGTCCCTGAAGTTCAGGGAAACTAAACCTGCCATTACAATCATTGCATTTGATCAGTCATTCAGTGCCATGTCGATAAATCAGCGACCAGCGACGATAAACCGGCCACTAGTGGATGTGATATGTCAAAGCAATCAATCCCGCTTGTCGCGGACGATATTTCTCAATTTTCAAAAGCACTTTCCAAACAATTGGAAGCCAACGAGCAACCGCTGTCGCATGTTCGGCTGTTAAATTTGCTGGCAAAGGCGAATGGGTACAAGAACTACCAACATTTGCACGCTACTTTTAAGGCGCACCAAAGCATCGCAAACGATGTGCCCAACCCGGTGGTTGATTATAAAGTGATCGAACGTTGCCTTAATCAGTTTGATGATCAGGGTGTGTTACAGCGCTGGCCATCTCGCTTAAAAGTGCAAGAAATTTGCATTTGGGTTTTCTGGTCCTTACTGCCTGCGGACACCAATATGGCAGAAAAAAAGGTCAATCAGATATTGAATGCGGCCCATGTTTTTGGAGATGCTGCATTGTTGCGGCGCACGATGATCGGCAAGGGCATGATCAGCCGAAATACTGATGGTTCGGACTATCGCCGAATAGAACAAAAACCAAGTGAGGAAGCGATTGAGCTGATCAAACGGATTGGGCTGCGTCGCCAAAGTTAGAATTGATGTCTGCTTAGTCGAATTGTTGCTGCTGGTAATCGGTGAGAAGCTGTTTGTACCATTGTTTGCCAAACTTAATCGTATCTAGCCCATAACGCATTGTGGCGAGCTGGAAGAACGCGATTTTTCGGTGTGATTTTGGCACCTTGGAAAGGTCTTGAGCGGCAAGCATGGCTTCTAGCATGGCGATCCAGTGGTCGGCTTCGTCAATGTAAAGTTGGATATGTTGGCTGACGTCGCCCTCAATATGGCCAAAATAGAAAAGCCGCAGCATGCTTTCATCTTTGGTTTTGAACACCGCGATGGGTTCGCTTATCCAGGATTGAAAAGCTTCAACGCCGGCTTGGGTTCTGCGATAGACTTTTTTGATGCGTTTTCCGTTCGCTTCTTCGCGAACGGTCACGTATTTTTGCCGTTCAAGCTTTTGCAATGCAGGATGTATGGAGCCGATCGAGGTGTTGTAAAACATCACCGTAGACTGCTCCATCGTCTTTTTTAGGTCGTAAAGGCTGGCATCTTGATAGGCCAAAAGACCCAGTATGATTTTGTCCTGCATTATTGCTTCAATGCTGTTTCATTTGTGTGCCGCTAAGCTTCAGGGATTCTGTTTGATCACGCAAGTGTTGGTTGAAGAATTGAAGCAATGATTGGTTCAGGTTTTCTCGCATCAATTTAGCACCGATTGGTCCGAGTTGGCCGAACCATTTGAGAATGGTGATTTCATTGAGATCGCTAAAATTCATATGCGCTGCGCCCTGAAAAACATACTCACATCCGTTTGTTGCGATGGCGACTTGTTGATTGGCCCAGGAAAAGTCTGATCGAACACCTGCTTGATTGTTGCTATCGCCATAAGCAAAGCAAAAGCTAGCGGTTGGGTTATCGGATAGGGACCACCTAAATACGGGACCATCAAGGTTGAACGCTGCTTTGACGCGGCTATCGTTCATGCCCATATGGGTGGCGACAGCGCCGCCGAAGGAGTGGCCGAAATACCCAACTTTGGCGAGGTCTATGGCGTTTGCGAGTTGGCTTTGTTGTTCACCATTGTTTAGCTCTGGCAGCGCATCAAGCATCAGCTTGTTGTTTTCAATCCAAACTGGAAACTGGTCAACAATATCGGCAAATGCCTCTTGTTGGATTACCTCCATTTTGGTTTTCCATTCATCGAGACTGGTTGTCGCGCGCAATTGGTCGTTGCCAAGTGCTTGCCGGGTGAGAAGTGTTTTCGCTTCTTCCTCTGTGTAGTTGCTCACATCGTCGTTTTTTGTGACGGTTTGTTGGCCATTCTTGCTCAATAGGCTGTGTCCTGGGTGGTTCAATGCAAATATGATGTAACCTTGGCTGGCTAGCTCCAAAATGTTGTGACTGTTCTGGGTCGCATACATGCCGTGACCATGGTTGAAGATCAAAGCAGGATGCTTGCCGGGAGCAACAGGCGCGTCCGTATAGGCAAGCAAAGCGCGTTCATCTGTCATCGCAATAGTAGGTATGCCGAACGATTTGGAGAGCTGTTCAGCCAGATCTTGCGGCATCGCAACAGGTTGCATGTTGGTGGGGGAACTTGCTGGATAGAAAACCTGCGCATCAACCCAGCGTTCACCCTTGGCAATAGTGAGGCGCTGATAACCAACTTGATGCTTGCCGGACGGTGACGGCAATTCCGGCGATAGAACAGACGAGGCAGCGATGAAAGCGATGACAATCAAAAATACTGGGATCGCGACAAACCAAATACGTTTCATGGGAATAGTCCTATTTATATCTATTAGATATGTGTGGATATATGTCTAATAGATATATAAACAAGAGGTGCTAGCCCGTTTTTTTGAACATGTCGGTGCGCATGGCAGAATGAGCCATGTGAATTTGATCAAAACTTTGGGAAGGGAGAGAGTCAAACGTTTGCGGCAATGAACAAACGTTTGGCTATTTTTGCTGGTGAGATTTAGGTGGGGTTTGGCTATTCGCCGATCTCATCCAAATTGTATTTTGTGGTTTGGTAGAGTTGATTGATCCAGTTGCCGAACAGCAAATAAGCGTGGGAACGCCAGCGGTTGAGTGGTTCTTTGGTTATGTCATCATTTGGGAATGTGTTGATGGGTGGTTTGATATCCAATCCCGCATCCTTGTCGCGCAAATACTCTTCGGCCAAAGACCGGTGATCATATTCAAGGTGGTTGAGCATGAAGAGCTGACGGTTTTCTGCGTCGTCCAGGAGGCAAAGGCCAACTTCACTTGAGCTGACCAAGGTTTTTAAGTTTTTTGGAACAGAGGCTTCGTCAATGTCGTTGATCCGCGACACGGGAATGCCAAAATCGTCGGAAAAACCCAAAAGATATTTTGACGCATCCGCAATGGCTTGGTGCCGGTAAACGCCGAATGCCTTTTTGGGGCGACGGAAGCGTTGAACGTTGTGGAAATAGTGCAAGGCGGCTTGTGCGCCCCAGCAAACAAACATGGTTGAATGCACATTGGTGCGGGTCCAATCCATGATTTCTTTCATTTCGTCCCAATAGCCAACATCTTCAAATTCCAAATGCGCGATTGGTGCGCCGGTGATGATGAAACCGTCAAACTTGCGGTGTTTCACTTCGTCCCAAGTTTTGTAAAAACTGAGAAGATGATCCTGAGGTGTGTTTTTGGATTGATGATCGGTGATGCGCACCAGGGTTAGGTCAACTTGCAGCGGGGTGGCGCCGATCAAACGCGCAAACTGGGTTTCAGTGCGCTCTTTGTTTGGCATCAAATTGAGCAAACCGATTTGCAGCGGTCGAATATCTTGCCGGGTGGCGCGATCTTCGTCCATTACCATAACGCCCTCTGCTTCCAGCGTTTTGCGGGCAGGCAGATCATTGGGAATTTTGATGGGCATGGGAATACTCCGGTTTAAGGTTTGCTCTGACGGATCAGAATATGGATATGGATTTTGGGTCGGGGAAAGTTAGGCGGTAAGCGTTAATAACTTAACCGTTGAGGCGGTGTGCAACCGCCATCATCATCATTGCGTCGAAATCTTTGTCGTCGCGAATGGTTTCAAAGTCTCTTGCTTCAACTGTGTAGCCATGTTTGTCAGCAATCGACTGATAAATGGGCAAGCGATGGCGCACAAGCGCTGCAAAGCCCCAAACGGCAAAATCGTCTGGGTCAACATCATTGTCATTCGCAATGTGTTTTTCGGCCTTATATTCGGCCCACGCGCTGTCCAACATATCGGGGCTATAATACATCGGTTTTGGCGCTTTGACAAAGCTTGAAATAAGCCGCTGTTCGTCTTCTTGCGTTCCTCTTATGTAGAGGAGCGCTGTGTTGGCTGTTGCAGCTTGCAAAACAGAGTCGTTCGCGTCGTTTGGATTTAGGACTTCGCAGAATGAGCCGGATGTATCAACGATGAAATGGTTGTAGCCATAAATGTGTTGCGCCCGCTCGATGAAATAGGCTGTGTCTTCAAGCGCTGCAATTTCTGCAACGCGATGCTGGGCTTGCCGGCGTTTATATTCGGCGAATTCGATACCACCTTTATTCGGATCTCCCGGCTTACCAAGGTAAGTTGAGAGTGGCGACAGGTTATGGAATGTGATGTTTGAACCGATAAAGATGCTATCTGAGCGTAACAATTCAGCCAAGAGCGGGTCTTGCATGGCCCGCTGCTTGAAATTGTCGACGATATGCTCGCCCATATAGCGGGTGCCGATGCGGTAATCGACTGAATAGTGGAACCATCCGCAATGCCGCAACTGGCTGGCGACCATTGTTTTGCCGACACCAGACATGCCAAAGGCTGTAACTGCTTTGCGCGGGCTATCTCTGTATTCTTCAGCTGAAGCAAAAAGCATGTGTCACCAAGGGGCAATGCCCCCTCTTACGCGTGGTCGAAACTATATATTGCTCATAACTGAGTTTAAGGGGCCCCGCAAGTCAAGCTGGCCTGGATCGGTCCTTAGTGAAGCTAAGCGCACTTGGTGGGAAAATCTTGCCGCCAGGTGGGCTGAATCTGCCATCTAGTCAGGAATTTTTAGCCATTATATTTCGATATATTGATTAAAAACAGTGACTTAGATAGTTGGCACTGAAATTGCATTCATTTAGGTAATCGAAGCGTATATCGTGTTCTGAAGGAGAATGTAATGGGTATTTATGGTGCGTTAGCTACCGCTGTGACGGGGCTGCAGGCTCAGTCCTTCGCGCTTGAGCATATTTCGGGCAACATCGCGAACTCACAAACGACGGGCTATAAGAGGATTGAAACTGACTTTGTGGATTTGATCCCAGACGCACCTTCTAACCGCCAAATCGCTGGTGCGGTTTTGGCGCAGTCCCGTGCGACAAACGACGTTCAAGGCGACATCACGGTTGCGGATAGAAATACCTATATGGCGATCAATGGCGGAGGGTTTTTTGTTGTTGAGCAAAAAATCGGCGTAAATGATGGCAATGCGGTGTTCGGTGGAACTGATTTTTATACACGTCGGGGCGACTTTGACGTGGATAAAGAAGGATATTTGGTCAACGGGTCGAACGCCTATCTAAAAGGCCTCCCCATTGATAGCAAAACCGGGAACGTGGCGGGTTCGGTGCCTGAGGTGATACAATTGGATAACGCGTTCTTGCCTTCGCAACGAACAGCGATATTCAATTATCAATTGAACCTGCCGCAACTTCCTAAGAACGCAGCTTATGATCCGGTAAATGCGAACTCGGAATTGATTGTGCCCGCTAGCTATACTGGCGGTACGATCGCCACAATTGCTGCAGACGACAACGCATTGTTCTTATCCAATTCGATTGCTGGTGGCGCGATCACTGTTTATGCAGAAAACGGTGCGCCAGCCAACGTGCAGTTGCGTTGGGCAAAAACAGATTCATATGCGAATGGCGGCACGGACAAGTGGAACTTGTTCTATCAGTCTGACGCAGATGCGACGGGTGCGAATGCGCAGTGGACGAACGTCGGAACGACTTACGATTTCGCCACAAATGGTTCGTTGGCACCAGCTATTCCTTCAGTCAGCCTGACAGGTTTGACGATTGACGGGATTACCATTGGTGATGTTTCGTTACAACATGGTTCAAATGGGGTTACCCAGTTTTCGGATGCAAACGGCACCACCGAAGTGACCAAGCTCTCACAAAACGGCTATCCAGCTGGCGAGTTTGTGTCAGTTGAAGTGAACCGTGAAGGCCGGATTGTTGCGAACTACAATAACGGTAAAAAGGTTGAATTGGCGCAGGTTGTCACCGCGCAGTTCAATTCGGAAAATTCACTGCGTCGGCATGATGGGGGGATCTATTCTGCGACCTCAGAGTCTGGTGATGCGATCCTTGATATTGACGGCAACGTGACGGGCGCGGCACTGGAAAGTTCAAATACTGATATTTCTGAAGAATTCACAAAACTTATCGTGACCCAGCAAGCTTATGCGGCGGGCACGAGAATTGTGAAAAGTGCCGATGAAATGCTGCAAGAAGCACTGAATATGGTGCGATAGCATTTCGCTGTTTTTTGAGGATTGAACGAGACCAAATGTAGGTTGATATGGGCTTAAGTGTAACATTAGCGAATGCGCTTGCTGGGATGGATTTGAGCCAGCGTGGCTTGACTGTTGTCTCGCGCAATGTCGCGAACGCTGGTACGCCGGGCTATCACAGACAGAATCTGCAACGCATCGAAGACCTTGGCGTTAGCAGCATAAGCGTGCGTGCGGCAAAAGTGCAGCGTGCATATGTTCAGTCCTTAGAAACACAGACATATCGAGAAATGGGCAAAATGGGAGAAGTCGGCGTCCGCGCCGAGTTCATGAACCAAGTGGACCAATTGTTAGGTAAGCCCGGCAGCATTAATTCGCTGGATACTCAATTGGCAAATCTGAAATCCTCTCTGAAAACCTTAACCACAAGCCCTGAGGACTTTGTATCACGGTCTCAAGTGGTGGACCGCGCTCAGTCAATGGCTGAAACGTTGAACTTTTTGTCCAATTCCACACAGGCGATGCGTTCGCAGACCGAGAGCCAGATGATGGTTTATGTGGCAGAGCTCAATCAAAACCTGTCATCGCTTGAAGATCTAAATCAGGATTTAACAGACACGACGCGTGACAACGAAACACGTCTCAACTTGCTTGATGAACGTGACCGTTTGGTCTTACGCATATCTGAAATGGTCGACGTTAAAGCGCAGTATCGTGACGATGGCTCGGTTGCTTTGCACACGCGTGCCGGCGTTGGGCTTTTGGATGCCAGGGCCGCGCAATTCGAGTTTGAAAGTGCGGGAAACCTATCTGCGAATGCGCGTTATGACCGGGACGACAGTAAATCTGGTGTTGGCGAACTAAGTGTTGTCACTCCATCTGGGTTGAAGATGGATGTGGTTGAATATGGCATAATGAACAGCGGCAAATTGCAGGGCCTCCTTGATCTGCGCGATAAAACGCTCGTCAATTTGCAGGATCAACTGGATGAGGTTGCTGCAAGTATCGCTCAGGTGATGAGCACCATAGAAACCAAGGGAACAGCCGTTTCAAGTGGTGGTGCAGATGGGTATGATATTGACGTCGCTGACATACAGGTCGGCAATTATTTCACCATAGAATATGAAGAAGGTGGCACGACCAAAAAGGTCAATGTTTTACGTGTTGACGATGCCTCAAAACTACCGATGGACAGCACGGCTTCTAACGGAGATCGCACAATTGGCCTGGACTTTTCAGGCGGTATTGGACCTGTTGCGGCCTCGTTAAACGCGTCGCTTGGTGCTGCGGTTACCGTAAGCAATCCTGCGGGCACCACAATTCGAGTGTTGGATGACGGTGCGGGCAACACGACAAACATAAATAGCGTCAATTCGTTTCACACCGTAACAGCAGATCAGGGTGCGGGTGCAGCACTCTCCCTATTTGTAGATGTTGGCGGCACATCGTTTACGAATTCGCTCGATGGCAAAACGCAAAAACGTGGGTTTGCAGCACGAATTTCACTGAATCAGAATATTGTGGCTGATGCGACATTGTTGGTAAAATATGAAACGACAACTTCCGTTGGCGACGCGAAGCGAGCCAACCATTTTGTCGATCAACTCAACAATATGCAGTTTTTGACAGAAACTGGCTCGGATTTACACGGTGGCAAACTTCGAATTGCAGGCAGCGTCGACAATGTTTTGCAGCAGGTTTTGAACTATCAGGGCAATGTTGTTTCGGCGGCCAACCAAGTTCAAGCTAGCCAAAAAGTTGTGATGGATACGCTTGAGGCACGGGCAAAAGAAGAATATGGCGTGGATATTGACCGAGAAATGGCCACGCTTTTGGAATTACAAAGTGCATATGCTGCGAATGCGCGGGTTGTTACGATCGCCAAGGAATTGGTCGACGTCCTGATGCAGATTTAGTGGGTAGGACAAATTATGAATATTAATAATGCAATGTTTCCAGCCTCATTTAATTACCGCTCGATCGCAAATTTGCGTTCGGACTTAAGCAATTTGCAACAACAACTCTCGAGCGGCAATAAAGCTCAATCACTTTCCGAACTCGGCAGTGACAGGGTGGTGAATATCACTTTGCGCTCACGTTTAACGGGGATCACCGCATTCAAACAGAATATTGATTTGGTCGATATCCGCATCAATATGATGAATGACATGGTGAAGCGCGTTGATGAAATTGAAAGCGAAGCGCGTTCATCCGCTCAGCAAGGTTCATATGAGATCAATGGCGTCAATATGACGGCTGCCCAATATCTTGCGGAAGCAAGAATGTCGGAAATGATTGACGTATTGAACACGGATTTGAATGGCCGACACTTGTTTGGCGGCAATAAAACCGAAGATAAACCGATCAAAGGCATGGATGCCATTATGAACGGTGAAAATGGGAAAGCAGGCTTCCGTACAGTTTTGTCCCAAAGGAAAGAAGCCGATTTGGGCGCAACTTCCATGGGGCGTCTTACGACCGGGATTGCGGGAACGACAGTTTCGTTTGCCGAAGATGGCACGCATCCGTTTGGCTTTAAAATTGATGCCTTATCGTCTGATGGTGCAGCTACAACTTTGACGGGGCCAGCAGGCGCCCCACCATCAGCTTCGGTGCAATTTACCGGTATCCCATCCGATAATGAGCGGATTATGATTTCGCTTGATATGCCAGACGGGCGAACAATTTCAGTTGAGATGAAGGCAACGGCTGAAGCGCCAACAAAGGCCGGGGAATTTCAAATTGGCGGATCTGTAGCAGCAACGGCAGCGAACTTTAAAACTGCGCTAGATACAAAGATCGGCGAATTGGCCGTGACGGATTTGACGGCAGCATCTGCGTTCGCGGCATCGGATAATTTCTTTGCGATGAACGGTGAAACCGCGCAACGTGTCGACGGTCCTCCATATAACACGGCTACAGCTTTGGTTGCTGCAACGGATGCAGATACGGTGACGTGGTACACGGGTCAAAGCGCAACAGACCCTCGCAAATCAGTGGATGCGCGCGTTGATAATTCAACCAAAGTTTCATATGGGGTTCAAGCAAACGAAGCAGGGCCCACACGTCTTATTCGTTCGCTGGCGGTTTTTGCTGCAGAAGGCTTCTCGGCGACTGATCCCAACGCAAAAGCAAAATATCAGGCCTTGAACCAATCTGTGAGTGAACGCCTAGCCGAATCTCACAATTCCGAAGAGGGGTCACTAGAAGTGATCCAAATGGAATTGGGTTTGGTAAAAACAACTAATGGACGGGTGAAAGAGCGGCAAAAGCAGCAAGAATCAATGCTTCAGGGCATGTTGACCGCTATCGAAAAAGCGCCCATCGAAGAAGTTGCGATGAAAATTTTGGCGCTGCAGACGCGGATGCAAGCGAGCTTTCAAACGACGGCAATGGTAAGTAGATTGTCTTTGGTCAACTACGTTCAGTAATTGGAATTTTGGCGCTTTAGCGCCAAAATAGGAGAGATCCCAAGTTTATAAAATTATTCTTGGGCGTTTTGCATTTGCGTGCGAAGACCTGCAGCTAGCTCTTGGTTGATATTGACCAAAACGCTCAACTTGCTTGGCTCGGGTCGTGCAAGAGTTTGAACTGTCTGATTCATCACAAAGATGCCCAAGTTGGCGACATTTTGCTTGATCGCAACAGGAAGCGGATTTTCATCTTTGGTAACAGAGGTTAGAAAAACAGTCCAAAGCTTACGATTGTAGGTGAGGGCACCTTCAAGTTCGCTCTTTTTATTTTCCCAATCATCATGAATACGCTGCAGCTGAGCCGCGGATTTTGAAAGCAATATTGCTTCCAGCTCACGGGGGTTAGCTGTTTTCTTGGCTGTCTGTTGGTATGCTGCTGCCGCCTGTTGTTGCATTACTTAACAACTCCCGTTCGTACTCAATAAGCTTCTTAGCCTTTTTCATAGCTTTGTACAGCGAACCGGTTAATATCTCATTATTGACCTCATCAACAATGGCAACTGTTGACGGTGCTGCGCGTACAAAGTCATTCACCAACGTGAAATATTCGGCCTGTACTTTTTCCACATCATCCTCGAGATACATAAGTTGTATGGCGAAGTAGACCCGTTTTGCCGGGCTGTCAGCAGTTTCAAATGTAAGAATGTCTTTTTCACGTAAAATCGGTGAACGTCCCGAAACATAAAAACGCGTTCGCTGATCGGCATTGGTGATTACGCAATCACCAATGATCAGTTTTTCGTTAGGTTTGAGTTCAACCTTGAGCGCCATAATTTACCCTTAGAAACGAGTGCTTGGTTCTACTGGAACAATCGTAGCACGTTTTGATCTGCTTGCGATGCCATGGAGAGGGCCGTGGACGATAATTGTTGTCGGGTTTGCAGCGCCAGCATATTCGCCCCTTCTTCGTTACTATCCGCCAACGTCAACATATCAGCCCCAATTGTGAGGGTGTTGATCATGGATTTTGTAAAGCTAGAGCGGTTTTCAACAACTGTGAGGTTGGTGCCGAACGTGGATGCTTGGCCCCTCAGGGTGCTCAATGATTTCGTGATGGCCGACAAAGTGCTGCCAACAGATGTATCAAGATCAAAGTCGCCTTGCACATATCCCGCACCGGTCACCGCCGTCATGTTCGCGGTCGAGTTTGTATCGTCCAGCGTAAAGTCACCACCGGCGGCGGTGATTGTCATCGTTGTGCCGTCGCTTGAAGCTGTTACGTCGGGCAGGGCGTTTAGTGCGGACATAATTTCCGCAGCGGTGGCCGCCGCGCCATAAGGGATTGTGTGGACTTTTCCGCCAACTGTCAGCGTTAAAGTATCATCGGTTTCGCGCCCGGCAATTAGGTTCGCTTCTGTTACGGTGCCGGTTGAAATTGTGCCTGCCGTTAAGTCCGGCAAGCCCATCAAACCTGAGGTTTCGGTGAGGTCGACGGCCTGAATATCTAAGCGTGAAGATCCGTCTTCATTGAAAGCAACCTGCAAATCATTGCCAAGTCCGGCCAGTAGATTTTTACCCGAATAGCCGGCGTCCTTTGCGATGGTCTCAATTTGGTTGAGCAGTTCGTTATACTCAACGGCATATTTTTGACGCTCTGTAATCAGTGAAGATTGCTGGGCCTGATTGGCCTTAGCCTTGGCCGCTTCGACCAGTTTCACGATTGAGGTCATGCCGTCGTCAGCCGCTTTGATGGTTTGAACGGCTTGGCCCATTGAATCGAGTAAAGTCGATAAGTCTTTGGATCTGTTGTTTAATCCTTGGGAGGTAAAGAATGAATTCGGGTTATCCAGTGCCGAATTCACCTTTTTGCCTGTGGCCAAACGGTTTTGTGTGCGTCCCAAAAGATCCGCCGTATTTTGCAACGACAAAAGGTTCTGTCTTACGGATTGGGAGAGGGTAATGTCTGACATGGCAAACCATCCTGGCTAAAAGTTAACAATTCTTGTACTTGATTCTTCAATGACAATGAATTGTTAACCTTACCGAAAGGTTAACGCGCGTTTTGGATGGTGCCAAATTGGGACAATGGTGGGCGAAAGCTGTGCATAAAAAAACGGCCCGTTCCCACGGGCCGTTTTCTGGCTGAGCCTAGATAAACGTTATCCGAATAGACGGAGTACGTTTTGGTCTGCCTGAGATGCGAATGATAGGGATGTTGAGGAAAGTTGCTGGCGTGTTTGCAAAGCCAGCAAATTCGCACCTTCCTTATTACTATCAGCAAGGATCAGTTTCCCGGCCCCTTCTTCTAGCGTATTGACGAGCTTTGTCGTGAAGTTCTGACGGTTCTCAACCACCGTCATATTTGTACCGAATGTTGAGGCCTGTGAGCGAAGTGTGCTCAAAGCGGCCGTTAGTGACTTTATTGAAGTGTCGATTGAGGTGTCTGTGTCAAACGAACCGGCTGTGAAGTCTGTTGAAGCAATTGTGCCCAAATCCGATGATGTAGTAACGGTATCATCAATGCTAATCTGTCCATCTTCAGACGTGATCGACACATTGGTGCCGTCAGTTGTTGCGGTTATGCCGCTGATGGCATTGATGCCCGCTACGATATCAGAAGCTGAGGCGTCACTGCCGTAATCAAGCGTACCTTTTAGCACGCCGCCGACTTTGATTTCTAGCTTATCAGTGGTGCCTTCTTTACCTGCCATAAGTGCAGTTTCGGTTGTAGCAACTGTTCCAGCTGTTCCAACGGTTAGATCAGAAAGACCAAGTGCGCTTGACGTATCTGTATAATTGACTGCTGAAACGCTAAGTTTTGATGTTCCGTCTTCGTTAAACACTACCGACAAGTCGTTTGCAGTGCCGCCGCCCAACAGGTTTTTACCAGAATAACCGGCATCTTTCGCCAGATCTTCAATTTGACCTAGCAGGTCGTTATACTCGCTGGCGAATTTACGACGATCCGCTGTTGAAGACGACTGCAAGGCTTGGTTCGCCTTACCTTTTGCCGCTTCAACCAGTTTTGTTATGGATTGGATGCCCTCATCAGCCGCTTTAAGCGTCTGAACATTTTGACCCATATCATCCAGCAATCCACTTAAATCGGAAGCGCGATTGTTGAGCGAAGATGCGGTGAAGAATGAATTTGGGTTATCAAGGGCGGAGTTTACTTTAAGACCAGTAGCCAATCGATTTTGTGTTTTCGACATCAAGTCCGCTGTGGATTG
This sequence comes from Maritalea sp., assembly GCF_051251695.1. Taxonomy (NCBI): domain Bacteria; kingdom Pseudomonadati; phylum Pseudomonadota; class Alphaproteobacteria; order Hyphomicrobiales; family Devosiaceae; genus Maritalea; species Maritalea sp. The sequence goes on from NZ_JBPOEU010000005.1 coordinate 49,508, forward strand.
CAGCGAAAGTAGATTTTGGCGTACGGCCGATGAAAGATGAATCATCTCAGACATTGGTTTTCCTCTTCTAGGCTATACCGAGCCCCATTCTGGGACCTTGAGATGAGGATGCCATTCTATGGATAATGAAAGGTTAACAGACTCGCATTTTGGGAATAAATTCGTTGCATTTTGCGAAAGTATATATTTTTCAGTTAGTTAAAAAGAAAAGGCGATGCCGAAACACCGCCTTTTGAGACATACGAAATACTTGATTGTCTTGTTCTTAGAACAACCGCAATACGTTTTGGTCTGCTTGAGACGCGAACGATAGGGATGTTGAGGAGAGTTGTTGCCTAGTTTGCAATGCAAGCAAGTTGGCGCCCTCTTTGTTGCTGTCGGCGAGCGTTAGCTTACCAGCGCCTTCTTCCAGCGTATTGATGAGCTTCTTGGTGAAGTTCTGTCGGTTTTCAACAACGGTTAGATTTGTACCGAAAGTTGAAGCTTGTGAACGCAATGTGCTCAATGCTGAGGATAGGCTGGTCAATGACGAGCTAATGCCGGTATCTGCGTCGAACGAACCTGCTGTGAAATCTGTTGAAGCAATTGTGCCCAAATCAGATGACGTGGTCACGGTATCGTCGATACTTACTTGACCATTTTCAGAGGTGATGGAGACGTTTGTTCCGTCTGATGTTGCTGTGACGCCGTCAATGGCGTTAATGCCTGCAACAATGTCTGAAGCTGAGGCGTCACTGCCGTAATCAAGCGTTCCTTTTAACACGCCGCCGATCTTGATCTCTAGTTTATCAGTGGTGCCTTCTTTACCTGCCATAAGGGCAGTTTCAGTTGTGGCAACAGTACCGGAAGTTCCGATTGTTAGATCAGAGAGACCAAGAGCACTGGTTGTATCAGTGTAGTCAACCGCAGATACGCCAAGTTTTGATGTGCCATCTTCGTTAAATACCACAGATAAATCGTTACCGGTGCCGGCAAGCAAGTTTTTGCCTGAATAGCCAGCATCTTTTGCCAATGTTTCAACTTGCGAGAGTAATTCGTTGTATTCACCGGCAAATTTACGACGGTCAGCAGTTGATGAAGACTGTAGGGCCTGATTTGCCTTGCCTTTGGCCGCTTCAACCAATTTTGTGATTGATTGAATGCCTTCGTCAGCCGCTTTTAAGGTTTGGATTGATTGACCCATGTCATCGAGTAACCCGGTGAGGTCAGATGCGCGGTTGTTCAATGAAGAAGCGGTGAAGAATGAACCTGGATTGTCTAAAGCTGAGTTGACCTTTAGGCCAGTGGCTAGACGGTTTTGGGTTTTTGACATCATGTCTGCGGTGCCCTGCAATGAAAGCAGGTTTTGACGCACGGCGGACGAAAGATGAATCATTTCAGCCATTTACTAAATTCCTTTTCTAGGTACTTAAGGGTTCCTTCCTGGAACCTCTGCCTAGAAAATGCATGATTATAGCTAACGGGGAGTTAATGCGATTTGAGGTGCAAAAAAAGACGGATCCGAGGACCCGTCTTGAAATTCTAATAAATTGCCTAGAAACTTAGAGCAATCGTAGAACGTTTTGGTCTGCCTGAGACGCGAACGACAACGATGTTGATGCCAAAGATTGACGTGTTTGCAGGGCCAAAAGGTTCGCACCTTCTTGGTTACTGTCGGCCAATGTTAGCTTGCCAGCACCTTCTTGCAATGTGTTGATCATTGACTTCGTGAAGTTTTGGCGGTTTTCAACAACGGTAAGATTGGTACCGAATGTTGAAGCCTGTGAACGCAATGTGCCCAAAGCATCAGTCAAGCTTGATAGTGTCGCGTTGATTGATGAATCTGAGTCAAACGAACCAGCCGTAAAGTTTGTTGAGGCGATTGTTCCCAAATCTGACGACGTAGTAACGGTATCATCAATGCTCACCTGGCCACTTTCTGAGGTGATTGAGACGTTGGTACCGTCTGATGATGCAGTTATACCATCAATTGCGTTAATGCCTGCAACAATATCAGATGCTGAGGCATCGCTGCCGTAATCAAGCGTTCCTTTTAGCACGCCGCCGACTTTGATTTCTAGCTTATCAGTGGTGCCCTCTTTACCTGCCATAAGAGCAGTTTCGGTGGTCGCCACGGTACCAGATGTACCAATTGTCAAATCTGACAAGCCCAGCGCGCTTGATGAATCTGTGAAATCAACTGCAGAAACAGTCGATTTAGATGAACCAGATTCGTTGAAGACCACTGACAAATCGTTGCCTGAACCAGCAAGCAAGTTTTTGCCTGAATAGCCAGAATCTTTTGCCAATGTTTCAATTTGGTTCAGGAGTTCGTTGTACTCACCCGCAAATTTACGACGGTCAGCAGTAGAAGAAGACTGTAGGGCTTGGTTGGCTTTACCCTTAGCGGCTTCGGCAAGTTTTGTAATTGCCTGAATACCTTCGTCAGCCGCTTTAAGAGTTTGAACAGCCTGGCCTTGGTCATCTAGAAGAGAAGACAAGTCGGAAGCACGTGAATTCAGTGCTTGTGATGTAAAGAATGAGCCTGGGTTGTCGAGAGCTGAGTTAACTTTCAAACCAGTCGATAGGCGGTTTTGGGTTTTGCCCAACATGTCCGCTGTGCTTTGAAGGGCGGAAAGGTTCTGACGAACTGCAGCTGATAGTTGAATAGCCATGATACTAAATACTCCATTCTGGCTTTAAACAGACCTTTCTGGTCTGCGTTTTTCTGGAAGAGCAATACGCGCTTTTCCAGCATGTCACCCATAAAGCCCATCGCGACTGAATCAAATCTTAACGCGGAGATATCGGGTGGTTTTACGGTTAACGAGCCGTTACTGAACTATGGTTAACCGATTGTTTTATTTAAGCTCCTCTAACATTCGCATGGTAGAAGGTGAGGGAACCCAACGTCTGTTGATCATGCGGGGGAAGATGGCAGCAGTGGGCTGATCATTTTCGTTCGCCTGCTGATTTTCTTTGATTTTAGCGCTGGCAACCAAGGAGGCTTCAAACAGCAAACTTGCGGGTGCTTCAGGACCCACAAGTTTTGGAAACTGGTCTATGGATTTTTCAGAAACGGACGTAACTTTTTGCGGCGAGGTGGGCGCGAGCTTTTGATTGCCCGCAACAGCTTTTGCCGCCACCGCGTCGGTTCTGCTATACTGCTCGCTTCTCAAGCTGGCATTTCCGGCTTCAAATGCGCCACCTTGAAAACCGGCTGCTGACTCTATTTTTAGGGTCATTGGTCTTCTCCGTAAGTTGGCTTTTATCCAACTCACAAATATCACGAATCACCTTGAGAGACAGTAATTTTGATCGGCGTTATTTAATTAGAATTAAAATCAAGTTAAAGCGTTGTGTTAACAGAAACGCCCTTCATAGAGGGCTCTGAGGAGGTTCGATCCTGGCCGATTTGGCCATATGCTGATGTTTGTGTTGTTTGTCCAAGTTGCGATGCGACGCTGCTGACAATGTCTTCTGATAAGGATTTGGCGACGGCCAAAACACGCATATTCTCCGCCATTTGAGTAGCTAATGCAGCTTGTCCATTTTGAAGCGGTTTGAGCAGGTGCGGCACTTTGGCTTTTAACTCGGTTACGTTGGACTGGATCGTGCGCGCAAGCCCGACATATTTTTGTGCTAACTCTGCTTTGTCGGCGGCTAGCTCACCTGCTTCCATCAAACTGCCTTTACGCAACAATGTTGTTTCGTTGTTCATGATGTCTACCAGCGCACGTAGCGTAATTTCCGCATCAGCGCATATTTTTTCAGGCGCATCGAACATGGGTAATGTTTTGCTGGCAGATAAGGCTTGGGCACGTAATTGTTGTGGGGTCATTATTTATAAGCTCCCGCCGCTGGGATTGATTGGTAGTTTGTTGTTGTTGCTTGCGTAGCGATCAAATCGCGTAAGATACTGTCTGAAAGGCCTATGCCGCCGGCCTGCGCCATGTTGTTTGCATGTTCTGTTGCCATCATACCGCGCCAAGTCTCTTCTGCGTGACCGCCACCAAATGGGCCGTCCGTTTCGACAGATGTAGAGATTTGAGACATCAGGGTGTTCAGAAATACACCCTCAAGTTCAACTGCCTTTTGCTTAAGCCGTTCGAATGTTCGCTCTGGCATATGTGCAGGGCGCTCAAGTGGAATGTGAACTTTTGAATAGGGCATTACATCACCTCAATTTCAGCTTGCAGAGCGCCAGCGGCTTTAATGGCTTGCAGGATCGAAATCATATCTCGCGGAGATATGCCCAGCGCGTTCAGTCCATCCACCAATTCTTGAAGGGTGACGCCCTGTCTGACCAACGCCAATTTGCTATCCAATTGATCAACGTCGACTTGGGTGCGGGGCACCACAACAGTTTCACCAAGAGAAAGTGGGTTTGGTTGATCAACTTCGGGTGTTTATGTGATGGTTACCGTTAAGTTACTCTGTGCGACCGCAACAGTGGATACCCGGACCTCGCGACCCATTACAATGATCCCTGAATTTTCGTCAATTACAATTTTAGCGGTTTGGTCTGGCGTGATGACAAGCTGCTCAATGTCGGTAACAAGGTCAACAATGTTGCCGTTAAAGCCACGCGGTAACGTCAATTCCACCGTTGCATTGTCCAATGGAACCGCGGTTGGCATACCGATGAGGTTGTTAATGGCAAGTGCGATGCGGCGGGATGTGGTGAAATCGGGGTTTCGCAAAGCAAGGCGAACCGATCTGCGGCTGCCCAAGGCAAAATTGACTTCGCGCTCGATGATCGCCCCGGAAGATATGCGGCCGGTTGTGGGCACACCAGAAACAATTGTCGCCGAGTCTCCAGTTGCTTGAAAGCCGTTAATGGCGACTTGACCTTGGCCGATGGCATAGACTTCACCGTCCGCGCCCATGAGCGGCGTGACCAACAATGTGCCGCCTTGCAGGCTTTTCGCGTCACCTAGTGCGGCGACGTTGATATCTATGCGAGAACCTTGAGAAGAGAATGCTGGGAGATTGGCCGTGACCATCACGGCGGCAACATTCGCTGTACGCATGGAAGAACCCAGCGTATTGACGCCCATCCGCTCGAGCATTGCTTGCAAGCTTTGCTTAGTAAACGGAGAGTTGTTGAGCCCGTCGCCTGTGCCGTTGAGGCCAACAACCAAGCCATATCCGACCAGTTGGTTTTCCCGTACGCCTTCAATATCGACAATGTCTTTAATTCGTGCGGCGTGCGCAGAAAATGCGGCGCAAAATACCAGTGCGACTGCAAGACCTATTCGAATACTTAATGCTGCCAATTTGCTCATTTACTTCCCCAGTTTCCAATTAATGGCGATGCTCCCCAGCACGCTGCCATCAATACTGCCTGTATAAATGCGAAAATCGTGCCAAGCTGTGGAGTTTTGGTAAGTATATGATTTTTATGGGGTTTTGAAGTTTTGTGTATTTTGGCAAGGATGTGAGTATAAAAATTGCGGAAAAATTTGCCGAGTCCTGCTATGCTTTACGAAAGGGATGGCAAAATATGCCTACCGTGTTGTTAAGCAGCGGAATTCAAAAATTGGAGATGTTTTTGCATGCGCATTACTGATGCAAATCGCTTGAATAAAGTTGAACGCAAAAAGAAGAAGCCTGACGGAAACCCGGGGGGTGAGTCATTTTCTCTACCGAACGACAACTCAGCCCCTGCAAAAACTGGCGCGTCGGCGTCAACATCTGATGTTGGAAGTATTGATGCGTTGCTCGCTTTGCAATCTGTCGAAGATCCCACTTTTGCGAAGAAGAAAACCATACGCCGTGGCCATGACTTATTGGACGGATTGGAACAGGTGAAAACAGATCTTTTGGTCGGGCAAATTTCCGAATCTCGTTTAGACAATATGTTAAATTTAGTTACAAAAGCGCGAAATAAGGCTGATCCTGAACTTGATGCGATTATTGATGACATTGAATTGCGCGTTCGTGTGGAATTGGCAAAGTTGAACAAATTCTGATGGTTAGCTGATATAATCGACGGTTTTTTTACTGTCTTTTGCCTGTAATAATTACCCCTTAGATGCAGTGTCACAAACTCACTTGCCGTTGGTGAGCTTGGACACTATATATGTCGCGCAGAGACTGAGGGAGTTATTACCGTGTCAATGGATTTAGATAGTAAAGTCGATCTGGACGAGGCGGGTTTCGCGGATGGTGACACCTACCGCCCGACCGATGGCGAGAAGTTTATGAATGATCGCCAACTGGCCTATTTCCGTAAAAAACTCGTCGCTTGGAAGAATGACATTTTGCGCGAAAGCAAAGAGACGCTTGAAACGCTGCAAGAGCAAAGTCAGAATCATCCGGACATCGCTGATCGTGCATCTTCTGAGAGTGATCGTGCGCTAGAGTTGCGAACCCGAGATCGTCAACGCAAGTTGATTTCGAAAATTGATGCGGCTTTGTCTCGCGTTGATGATAAATCTTACGGGTATTGCGAAGTGACGGGAGAGCCGATTGGCTTGGCGCGTCTGGATGCAAGACCTATCGCAACGATGAGCCTTGAAGCGCAAGAAAAGCACGAACGCCGAGAAAAAGTTTACCGCGACGACTGATCGTTAAGACCATCGCTGTTTTGGCTGATTAAGCAATCTTTTTGCAATTTGTTGCAAATTGAATGTGTTCTGGCGCATACTGGGCTACAGTATTTGCGTTTGGAAAGGCTTTGCAGCCTTGGTTGGTCCAGTAATTATGCATAAAGAACAATATGAACTTCCTGCACTTAGGGAGGTTGAGAAAGAGCGACTTTGGCCTGTTTCTCAACCCTATGACGTGGTTTTTTATCGTTCATATGGGGTTAAGTCCGGGGTCAATGTTGCGGTTCAACATCTCTTTGACCTTGATGCTTTTGCTTCACCGCAAAAATTCACGCATTGTGCGCTTGTTGGGTCTGAACTGACCGCCATTGAAGCTTATCCGCGTGCGGTAAAGGGCTATTACACCGACATGGTGCATCCAGGTGGTGTTCGGTTCGTGCCGGTGATCGACCTTTGTTACAACAGCCACAATAGATATCGTGATTTTCTGGTGCTGCGCGCGCCTGGTCTTAGTGCTCCAGAAACGGCGTTTGGTGCTGAATCAATGATGAAAGCGTGGCGGTATATCGAGTCGAAATACGGCTTACGGCGGTTTTTGGGCGTAGGCCGAGGCCCGCGTGACAGCAACGCCAAGCAGATTAAAGAGTGGCTTTCTTGCTCTGATCTCGTTTTAAAAGTACTGGCAGATTCCAACAGATTTGGGCTTGAGTTTCAAGAACGTGTTACCCCAAGTGGGCTTGTTGCGACGTTGCGCGGCCTTGGTTGGCAGGATGTGACATATGATTATGCGCCGCAAAAATTTGAAGCAAAAAGCCGACAATATACCCAGCAGTTTGGCCTAACCGGTACGCGTAAAGCAGGGGTTGATCTGTATGCCCTCAAGATGGCTTGGAATTTGGGCACATTTGCGAAATCTATACAGCAGCAACAATATATGGTTGAGGAATATATCAACCGGCGATTGTCAAATGTGTGGGCTGACGGGTTAGACGCAGGACGTTATTTCGAAAGATTTACGGCAGAACATGCGATGCAGGTGTTGCAGCAGATCAAGTTGGCTCGAAAAGATGAGTTTTCTTCCCATATTGATCCGCTGTTGGCGGAACTTTCCCAAAAACGGCATATTCTGAAATAGTTATATCATTTGCCAAGACCATTAAGGCCAAGACTAACACGGCCAAGACCATCAAGCAGTTTTGCGGTGAGCGCATTTAGCTGTTCGATTTCAGCTGTGGTTAGGGACGAAAGAATGCGTTCTTCATTTGCCACATGAATGGGGACAAGCTCGCTCATTTTCTCAAACCCGCTTTTCGTTAGAGCGACCAGGGTGCCGCGTCTATCATTGGGGTTTTTTTGGCGTTCCACGAAGCCGGACCGTTCAAGTCGGTCGAGCCGATTGGTCATACCGCCCGAGGATACCATCGTTGCTTCATAGAGTTGGGTTGGGGTGAGGGCGTAGGGCGCACCTGAGCGTCGCAATGTGGCTAAAACATCGAATTCGCCCGGGTGAAGGCCGTGTTGACTGAACAATGGTTCAATTTCGTCTTGCATAATGCGACCTGACAATTCCGTTAGTCGCCCCAAGGTGAGCATAGGTAAGTTGTTGATTTCAGGCCATTCTTTTTGCCATTGTTCGGCGGCGAGTTGAGCGCGGTCCATAATCCCTCAATTTATCTTGACATTAAGATACTTTATATAAAGATATAATCCAATAAGATATTTGGAGAATATTATGACCGGCCATATCACGTTGGCGGCCACCAAGGAAAGTATCAAGCATGGTGCGGTTGGTGGTGCGTCGGCAAATGTTGATGACATTTCAAATCGCAGTTTTGATTTTAAGCCTTTGCTTCCTTTCACCTTATTGGTGATTGTGGGAAGTTTTTTTGGCGGCACTACTGTTAATGGCAAGGTCGCTATATTGGCAGGCTGGCATCCCATCACCTTCCTAGCCCTTTCAGCAACAGCTGGTGGTTTGTTGATGATGGCTGGATTGCGGTTGTTTGGGGTGCGTATGGATTTTACGCGGCCTGTGCTCGCCTATTCATTGGTTAGCGGTCTTATGTTTGCCTTGCCCAACATATTTTTCTTTTTGGCTGTTGTGCATGTGGGGGCTGGGTTTGTTGCGTTGGTCACTGCGTTTTCGGCGGTCTTAACGTATATTTTCAGCGTAATCATTCGAACTGAGCGGTTCGCGATTTCTCGCGCAGGCGGCGTCGTCATAGCGCTTGTTGGTGCGTTGGCCCTCAGCGTAGGTAAACTGACAGGTGCAGGACCGTCGCCATTTTGGGTGTTGGTCGCGATGTTAGGGCCGGTCTTTTTAGCGCTGGGGAACATTTATCGATCTTGGGCGTGGCCGAAAGGGGCTTCACCCTATGCATTGGCCCCACTTATGTTGATCTTTGCAGGTTTGTTTGCTGTTCTTATCGTCGTGTTTCTGGGCGCGCCGATTGCGGTCAATCCAAGTATTGCGATGACACAGTCGTTGGTGCTGCAAATTCTGATATTTGCGGTGGGATTTGCGTTTTATTTCTTATTGCAGAAAATTGCCGGTGCAGTTTATCTCAGCCAAATCGGACCCATCATTGCTTTTGTTGGCTCCAGCCTTGGTATTCTGGTTCTGGGAGAAGAGATAAGCCTGTCGCTGCTTATTGGCGGTGTGGCGATTGTTGGTGGCGTGTTGATTTTTAACTTTTCCAAATAGCAGCAAGATCAAATGCTTAAAAATAGAGAAGGGCACGGCAAATTGGGGAAAGCCGTGCCCTTCTGGGGAGAGCCAATCGACAAATTGGGGAAATCGATTGGCAATCTTAGGGTCTAGACCCTTTTGTTGGTTAGAACGGTAGAATGGCTTCCATGAATTGTTGGCCATAGCGCGGTTGCTGAACATCGGTGATCTGACCGCGTCCGCCGTAGGAAATGCGCGCTTGGGCAATCTTAGTGGAAGGTATGGTGTTCGCGGCGCCGATATCTTCTGGCCGAACTATGCCCGCTACAATCAGGTCGCGCACTTCAAAGTTCACGCGCACTTCTTGTCGGCCTTCGATCACAAGGTTGCCATTTGGCAGAACTTGAATAACGACCGCTGCAACTTGTGTTTCAAGATTTTCAGACCGATCAACTGATCCGTTGCCGCTGTCTGTCACGCCAGATTTCAGACCGATTGCTGCAGATGGATTAACCCCTGGCGCCAAGCCACCGAACAAAGAGCCGACAACACCACTTGCACCTGCATCGTTCGAACTTGAACGTGAACGGGCAGACTTGTTGGAAAACTGTGCTTTGTCCGAAATTGTAACGCGCACGGTTAGGATGTCACCGACTTTGCTGGCGCGTTGGTCTTTGAAAAAGCCGCGTGTGCCGGAAATGAACAGTGAGTTCGGCGAATATGCAACACGTTCTGGCTCTGGCATTGGCATGCTAACTGGTTTGTAGCCTGCTTGCGCTCTAGGGTTTTCGATTGAAGTTAGGGCTGGTGCTTTGCCAATATTGGCTAAACGGTTTGCCGTTGTACAGGCAGATAGACCAGCAGCTAATGCAATAAGGGTGATGATTTTGAACATTTTCATTTTAAGGCTCCTAACTTACCGGCTTGCGATGTGGGTTGGATCGTTTGAGATAACGACTGTTCCAGCGCCGGTTGCGATGCCCTGAACTGTCTTTTTTGACATGAGATTGAGGACGGAAATAACTTGGTTTTCTGTAGCTGAATTCAGCGCTTGGCCCTTTACGGTAAGTCGAAGAGAACCGTGACGATAAAGGATTGTCACCATGTCGTTGCGCTGGATCAATACGGGTTCTGAAAGGTCGCTGCGACGGATTAAGCTGCCGCCTCGTACTGAGCGTGTAAGACTTTTTCCCAACAGTTCAGAAAGTTGAAGGTCGCCTTGCGCTTGAGAGAAGCGAACTGGCACCGACAAGAACTCGATGTCGTTGATGTCGACGATTTCGCCCCGGGCCATTGTTCGGCGTAAATGCGCCGCAGGGGCTGAAATTTCAATTTTGCCGTTAATGTTGAGCGGTTGTTGATGGCCTGCCAATGCCAATCGAGCCGAAACAACGCCTGTTTGGGGCTGGTAGTCAAAGTCCAATAGAGTGATCGGTGTTGCAACAGACGGATCGGCGAACACTGGCTCCAAACCACGATAGGGCGAAAATACAACTTCTTGGTCCTCGCCAAGCAAACCGAGTATGTTGATTTCTTGGCCAAACAGATCGCTCAAAAACTCGATATTAATCGGCATACCAGATCGTTCAACACGAACATGGGAAATGCCTTTCGTGTCAAAGTTCTCCAAGCCGGCGCGCTGGGCTGCCAGTTTAATGGAAGCTATAGGAACAGCGCCAACTGTGCCCGGTGCTGGGCTCATAAATAAACCTGTTTCAGCTAAACGACCCGCATCTTCAAACATGTCACCGATCGTGACGATTTTCGTGTTCACCATAATTGATGGTTTGAGGACCGGAGCTGCAACTACAATGGTGGAGCTAAGGGCCGCAAAAACAAGACCAGTGAAAAGCGCTTTGCATTGATTGATCATTTTAATCAAATCCCTAACGGAGTTGCGCTGTTGCTTGAAGCATTTCATCGGCACCAGAAATAACGCGGGCATTCATTTCATAAGCCCGCTGGGCAGCGATCAAATCAGCAATTTCGGTTACGGCATTCACGTTTGCCAACTCAAGGTGGCCCTGTAGCAAGTTGCCGAAGCCATCCGCATTTGCAACGCCAGTTTGTGCTGCGCCACTGCCTGCAGTTTCGACATAAAGGTTGTCACCAATACCTTCCAAGCCCGCTTTATTCACGAACCGAGAGAGTTGGATTTGGCCTATGGCTGTGGGGCTTGATTCTTGGTCAAGATAGGCCTCTACAACACCATCTGCGGAAATAGAGACCGACCGGGCAGTTGCTGGAATTGTGATCCCTGGCTGCACTTGGTAGCCCTCAATCGTGACCAACTGGCCCTGTGAATCACGCTCGAACGAGCCGTCGCGGGTATAACCTGTGCGGCCGTCGGGTAGTGAGATGGAAAAGAACCCTTCGCCTCGAATGGCAAGGTCTAATTCTTTTTCCGTTGGGGCGACGCTGCCTTGGCTCATAATACGGGGGGTTGCACCCGTTTTAACACCGGAACCGATTTCAACGCCGGTTGGTAGCTGCGTTCCTGCTTCTGATGTTTGTGAGCCGGAGCGGCGATAGACTTGATAAAGCAAATCTTGAAAATCGGCGCGCTGGCGTTTGTAGCCGGTGGTTCGCATGTTGGCGATGTTGTTTGAGATAACCTCAACATTACGCTCTTGAGCGGCCATCCCGGTTGATGCGGTATATAAAGCTTTCATTTTATGTTCCTTTCGCGGGGGACAGTGCGTTAAGCGTTTAGATCGCCAAGACGTTTAATGGCCGTGCGGCGCAATTCGTCTTGTTTTTGTTGAAGACTGGCCATTGAGGTGTAAGCGCGGGTTACGCGGATCATTTCAGTCATTTCTGAAACACCGGAAACGTTTGAGCGTTCGATGGCCATGTGGACGAGGCTGGACGGATTATCGAAAATCGGGTTCTCGCCAGCAAACATAGTGTCGCCAACACGTTCCAAATCTTGGGTGTTTTCAAATTCCGCAATCCGCATGACGCCCTTGGCGCCAGCTGATGATGAAACACGTCCGTCCTTTGAAATGGTGATGCCCGTTTCTTCAGGGCCAAAGGTCAAAAATCCGCCATCTGCAAGAACTGGAAATCCTTCTGCGGTGACCAATTCGCCGCGCTGGTTCAATTGAAAAGCGCCGTTGCGTGTGTATCGATCACCGTCTGGCGTTTGAACAGTAAAGAAACCTTGACCCTGGATTGCCATGTCCAGTTCGTTGCCTGTTAGTTCAATGGAGCCAGCAGAAAAGTCGCCAATGGTCGCCCAGTCCTGTGTGTAGGATAGCTGTTGGTCCATGGCTTTAAAGTCGTTATGCCGTGCTGTCGGCATGATGTATTCTTCAAATAGAATATCAACATTCTTGAACCCAGTGGTATTGATGTTCGCCATATTGTTGGCGACGACATCCAGCTGCCGCTGTAGCGCAATTTGTCTTGATAAGCCTATGAGCTGTGCATTTTCCATATTGCACGATCTCCCCAATTTTGTTCAACGAGCAACTTCCCCAAGCTTTTCGTCTGCATTGTATAATGCGAGGATCGTGCCAACTATTAACTTATTGATTTATATAACTTTATTTCAAATTGTTTGAATTTCGGTCATGCATTCGTGTTCTGTAGGGTAAAAATGACCCGGCAAATATTGCCTGCTAGTTGGCAAACGGTAACGCTTCGTTAACCTTCTCATCGTTACGTGGATCATAGTGATGACTTTGTGCAAACTGCGCAGCACCTACAGAGTGAGAATATGGCAGACGATACAGCCCTAGACATTGATGGAGAAGACGGCGACGAGGGCAAGAAGAAGGGCCCGCCAATGATGGTTATCATTGGAGCCGCCGTTGTTTTGCTGCTTGGTGGTGGCGCTGCAGCCTATTTTTTATTGTTTTCAGGTGGTGGTGATGAGACTGCGTCAGAGCAAACACAGCAAGTGCGCCAGACCTTCTTTTATGATCTGCCCACGATCACGGTGAATTTGAACTCCAAAGGCGAGTCAAAAGACCTGTTTTTGAAGGTCGTGGTGGCGTTGGAGTTGGCCGATGAGGCGATGGTGCCAAATGTGGAAGCCCTAATGCCGCGGGTTTTGGATACGTTTCAGGTCTATTTGCGTGAATTGCGCAAAGCGGACTTGGATGGTTCGGCAGGTATTTACCGCCTTAAAGAAGAATTGCGACGACGGGTAAATCTGTCCCTTTTCCCCACACAGGTGGAAAGCATCGTTTTCAAAGAAATTCTGGTTCAATAGGGAGGGTTTATCAATATGTCAGGCAGTGAGACAGACGACCTCCTAAAAGAGTTCGGCATCGGCGACGACGACAAAACTGCAGATACGATAGAAGCCGTTGATGATGGCGAGACCGCTGCTGCTGAGTGGGCTGCGATGATTGAAGGCGGCGACGACAGTGATGACAGCGCCGCCGCTGATCGTATTCTGAACCAAGACGAAATTGATAACCTGCTTGGCTTTGATAGTGCTGATCTAGGACTAGGCGAGTTAACAGGCGTTCAGGCGCTGATCAACTCGGCACTGGTGTCCTATGAACGTCTGCCCATGTTGGAGATTGTGTTCGACCGCCTCGTGCGTTTGACGACCACAACCTTGCGCAATTTTACGTCTGATAATGTTGAAGTGTCTTTAGACAGTATCACTTCGGTTCGATTTGGCGACTATTTGAATTCCATTCCGCTACCGGCCATTTTGACGGTGATTAAGGCCGAGGAATGGGACAATTTTGGGCTGATGACGGTTGAGAGTAACCTGATTTATTCAATGATTGATGTGTTGCTCGGTGGTCGTCGTGGCACAAACACAATTCGGGTGGAGGGGCGTCCCTATACCACGATCGAGATGTCGTTGACCAACCGGATGATCGAATTGATTCTAGAGGACATGCACAAGGCGTTTGAGCCTTTGACGCCTGTTAGTTTCTCCGTGGAAAGGATGGAAACCAATCCGCGCTTTGCCGCGATTGCGCGCCCTGCGAATGCTGCGATTTTGATCGAACTGCGCATCGATATGGATGACCGCGGTGGTAAAGTCGAAATTTTGTTGCCCTATGCGACCATCGAACCGATCCGCGAACAATTGCTGCAAATGTTCATGGGCGAGAAGTTCGGCCGTGATCCGATTTGGGAAGGGCACCTTGCATCCGAAATTTTTGCGGCAGAAACGGATATCGAGGCTGTTTTGCATGAATGGGAATTGCCCTTGTCCGAAATGCTTAGCCTCAAGGTGGGTGACACATTGATGTTTGAGCGGACGCCAAATGACCCTGTTTCCCTAAAGTGTGGTGATGTCATCATGACCGAGGGGGTGATGGGGCATATTGGTAAAAATGTATCGGTGCGCGTAACGCGCCCACTCAATCCACCAAAAGTAACAATGAGCGTATTTGAAGCTATGGACGAACAAGAAAGATCACAGGCATGAGCAGTTTTACATTGGGTTTACTGGTTGAGGCGGCTGTTGCGATCCTGTTGGTCGTTACCGTTGGATATTGCTACATCTTGAATATCCGTCTGAAACGGTTACGGGCAGACCGTACGGCTTTGCAGACAATGATTACTGACCTTGTTCGGGCAACCGATCAGGCAAATGGCGCGATTACACAGCTACGGCAAACCGCTATTGAATGCGATGGTATGATCCATACGCGGCTAAGCGAAGCGGAAAGCTTTTCGATTGAGTTGGCCCATCACGTAAATGCTGGTCAATCCGTTATGCACAAGCTTGCAATGATCGCGCAAACTGCGCGCAAAGCATCGCCGGAACCTGCGGCACGACCAATTAAAGCGAGAGCCGCTCTTGATCAATTGGATCAGATATCGCGACGTGATGGAGAAGCTGCGTGAATTCTGTTCGTCTTCTACCCATCGTCATGGTGGCAGCGTCGGCGCTGCTGCTCTTTAAGCTTTTTGGACTTGTTTCCGGCGATTTATATATCCTTGGGAATCGGGCCGCTCTGGCGCAAGAGACTGAAAATGCACTTGCAGACGAAGTTGGTGCCGGTGAGGTGGAAATGGAGCCCGAACCCGTTGAAGAGATGGCGGAGGGGGATGATGCCGTTATGGGCGCAACAGATGCGGCTCTAAATCCTAACCGCCCGAAAGACGGCGAACCCATTACGATCAACAAAGAAGGTCGAATTGAAAAGCTGAGCGAGAGAACCGGCGTTTCGAACACCGAGCTTGAGTTTTTGGAACGGTTAAGCGAGCGACGCAAACAGCTTGATATTCGCGAAGAGCAATTGGCGGTTCAAGAAGCCATTATCCGAGCGGCTGAACTTCGGTTGGAAACAAGAGCGAAAGAATTGCAGGAAATTGAATCCCGAATTTCGGCTTTAGTTGAACAAAAAGAGGGCCAAGAAGCCGATCAATTCAAATCGCTTGTGGCCACTTATGAAAGCATGAAGCCCAAAGATTCAGCGCGGATTTTCAACCGGCTTGATATGCGGGTATTGGTGCGCATGGTGCAGATGATGAATCCGAGGAAATTTGCGCCTGTTATGGCGGCAATGGAAGCCGAAAAAGCCGAGGCGCTTACGCTCAATCTTGCAAATCCAAACCTGTCTGAATTTAGTCAAACCTCTGTTGGCAATGCGGGCGAGCAATTGCCACAAATCGTGGGGCAATAGCTTACCGATTTGGTAAGGCGCCGTTAAGCCAACCACGGTAGTTTAGACATTGTGGAATATCGGGACCCAATGTGGTTTATGATCAAGAGAAATGCGCGAAGAAATTCTGATCTACGCAGCATCATCGGCTTCTTGGGGCTGGTGGTGCTTTGCATTGTCTTGGCTACACCTGGCTTCGCGCAACAGCGTTCTGAACGTGTTGAACTGATTGCTCAAGGTCAGACGGGGTTTGGTCGCCTGATTGTTCGCTTTGAAGATCGGCTTAATTTACCCTCATACACCGTCACAATAACGGCTGGTGTTATGGCGCTTGAGTTTTCTGCACCGATTGAAACCCAACTTCCTGATGTTACAGAGTTTTTGGGCGACTATATCGCAGTTGCAAGGCTTGATCCTGACAGGAAAGGGATACGGTTTGGGTTGAAGCGCGACTTCAGAATTAACAAAATAGAAGCTGGCGAGCGGCTGTTTTTGGACCTTATCCCGCCAAATTGGACGGGGTTGGACCCAGCTTTACCCGAAGAAGTGGTAAAAGAGCTGGCATTGCGTGCTGAGCAAGCATCGCTGATGGCTGAGCGGCGGCGTAAAGCAAAAATTGCTAGAGAATCAAAACCCACATTGGACATACGGCTTGGTCGTCATCCAACATTTTCGCGTCTGGTTTTTGACTGGTCAATGCCGACTGAGGCTGAGTATAGCGTTGAAGACCGCACGGCGAGTGTGAAGTTTGAATGGCCGATTGACATAGATCTATACGAATTCGAATCTGATCTGCCGCCAGAAATTACCGGTATTTCAAAAATCATTTCTGATGATGGTTTGATATTGAATTTTGCACTGGCTGAAGAAGTTGACCCTCGATTTTTCAACGAAGAAAAACGTCGATATACGTTGGATTTAGATTTTTCCAACAACGAAGATATAAGCGTTCCGCTGACGGATCTGGTGGATGGGCTCATTCCTAAAGATTTGGAATTGGCAATTGAAGAGCCCAAAGAAGCTTCTGCCGAGGTCGTGCAGGATAGCTTGTTGGAACGTGGTCCTTCCAAATCACGGCAAAATGAAATTACGCCATTTATCAATCGTATCGGTGGAACCGTACGACTGATTTTCCCGTTTGAACAAGATACCCCCGCAGCCGTTTATAAGCGTGGTGGCGCGGTTTGGATGGTCTTTGATACTCATGTCAAAATTTCGCAACCTGCGGATATGGCGATGTTGGGGGGCATTGCTGATGCTGTTGAAGTTGATAGCGCTGGTGACACGCAAGTTGTACGCTTGAATATGAATGCTGAGCGGTTAGCGACATTGGGCTCTGAGGGGCGGTCTTGGGTATTGTCATTGGGCGATATTTTGATTGCGCCAACTGAACCGATGACCTTATCGCAAAAAACCACACCGGCGGGACGGGTGCGGATTGTCGCAGATATTGAGCGGCCAGGTCGCGTTCACCAAATTCGAGACCCCAATGTTGGCGATTTGCTGCATGTGGTTACGGCTTATCCCCCGTCACGAGCTCTTGTTCGCGACTTGGAATATGTGGATTTTAAAGCGCTAAAAGCGGTTCACGGGTTCGTTCTAAAGCCCTATCACGATGAGCTATTTGTTAGCATTGAAGAAAACCGGATTGTTATCGATGCGAAGGATAAGTTGCAGCTTTCGCTCGGTTATGAAAACCGAGGCAACGGTAGCAACCAACCAACGGAAAACCGAATTGGTTATTTGGATCTTGTTGGTTTTGATGTGCATAACCCTCAGCAATATAGAGAAAAGTTTGAAGAAATTTCAAATCGCGCTGCGGAGTTGGAAGGACCAAGTCTTGAGGTTGCGCGGCTTGAATTGGCTCGGTTTTATCTGTCTGAGGGTCTAGCCCACGAAGCGCTGGGTGTAACGGGTTTCATGTTGGAAAGCACCAAGCGACCTGCATTGCTGGAACGTACTAAAATTGCGAATGGTGCGGCGAGCGTGTTGGCGCATCGCCCGGATGATGGGCTGGAGCAATTGCTAGACGACAGCGTTGCAGATTCAACCGATTCACTTATTTGGCAAACAATTGCCCGCGTTCAACGGGGTGAGTATGATGTTGCACGGGTGAGTGCATTGAAGTCCGAGGATGCGGTTACAGACTATCCGAGATGGGTGCAAAATGAGTTCTTTTTCTCGGCGGCTCGCGCTGCAATTGAGGAAAACGATGCCAGTCTCGCTGTGCGCTATTTGGGTGGCATTGATTTTGCAAGCCTGAGCAAAGAGGACCTAAGCCTATTTGATTTGCTTAGTGGGCGGATTGACGAGATTGAAGAGCGCTATGAAGAGGCGCTGGATACGTACGGTGGGGTGATGACAGCCGATGTTCGTCCGACCCATGCTGAAGCCGTTTATCGTACATTGCTCATTTTGGACAAGACCAAGCGTATTGATGTTGAGAAGGCGAAACAAACGCTGGAAAATCAGTCTTTGATTTGGCGTGGCGGCAGGTTGTCTGCGAAAATTCAGCATATGCTGGGCCAATTCCAATTCCGTACGAGCGACTATCGTGGTGGGTTTGAAACCCTGTTGCTCATGGCTGCTGAATACCAGGACACGCCGGACGAAACCGCGCTTTATGAAGAAGCGACACAGGTTTTTGCAAACCTTTATTTGAACGGTGAAGCGGATCGATTGGACCCTATTGCTGCATTGGCGTTGTTTTATGACTTCCGCCAGTTGGCACCGGTTGGCGCGAAAGGCGACGAGATGATCCGAAATCTTGCACGTCGCTTGGTCAAGGTTGATTTGTTGGAGCAGGCTGCAGGATTGCTGGAATACCAGATCGACAATCGTTTGGAAGGGGTCGCGCGTGCAAAAATTTCAGCCGACTTAGCGATTATTCAGATTGCGGACCATCGCCCAGACTTGGCTCTTAAAACGCTTTACAAGACGCGGCTGGCCAATTTGGTGCCAACGCTTGAGCGGCAGAGACGTATCTTGGAAGCCAGGGCGTTGATTGATGCCGGACGTGATGAATTAGCAGTTGATATTTTACGGGGATTGGAAGGCCGCGATGCGAACTTGCTTGAAGTTGATGCGCATTGGGCTGGCCGTCGGTATCGGGAAGCCGGGGAAATGCTGGAACGTGTTTATTCCGACGGATTACCGGAAGGCACTCTATCCACGGGCGTGCGAAATCACTTGGTCAAAGCTGCTGTCGCCTACACTCTTGCGAGCGATGAGATCGGCTTGACGAGGTTGCGGGCAAAATATTCTGGTCGGATGTCAGAAACGCCTGAATGGCCGATATTTGAGTTTGTGACAGGAAAAACCGCGTACGGCACCACTGAGTTTAAAAAGCTAGCGCGTCAGATCGCAGACATCGACTCGCTCAATTCGTTCTTGAACGCTTATAAAACCCAGTACGTCGAAACAGGCGCATTGGCACCACAGCCCGACGTGCTTTAGCCGAAACTTCTGATCAGTGATCCGGCGACCAGATGCCATCCGTCCACCAGCACGAAAAAGATCAGTTTAAACGGCAGCGAAATCACAATCGGTGGCAGCATCATCATACCCATGGACATGAGCACCGAGGCGACAACCATATCGATAACGATAAACGGCACGAAGAGCAAAAAGCCGATTTCGAATGCGCGGCGCAATTCAGATATCATGAAAGCTGGCACAAGAATTGTGAGTTCCAAGTCCTCAGGATTTTGAGGGATTTCGCCCTCGGTGAGGTCTAGGAACAGTTGTACGTCCTTATCGCGCACATGCTGGCGCATAAACTCATGAACTGGCGCAGCGGCGAGGGGGAATGCTTCTTCAATTTGCAATTGGCCACTAATGACGGGCTCAATACCGTCATCATATGACTGTTGCAAAGTGGGTGCCATAACGAAGGCTGTGAGAAAGAGCGCCAGCGAGATCATCACCGAGTTTGGTGGCGCAGTTTGCAATCCAATCGCCGTTCTCAGCAGCGAAAGCACCACCACGATACGCGTAAACGAGGTCACCATCACAAGGATGGAAGGGGCAAGCGAGAGAACCGTTATAAGGCCGATAAGCTGGACGGCACGTTCTGTCAGCGTGTTCTGATCGTTGAAATCAACCGAAATATCCTGCGCAAAAGCAGGGTATGCCAATAATGATCCGACAAGCAGAACACCAAAACAGACAACAGATAGCTTAAAACAGCTTTTTAGTGTTGCGCAGACATAGGCAACGTCAATGCGTTGACTATTCGCCTTTGGCTGGCTTACCACCGCGTTTTTTAGGCGCGTCTTTGGTGTCATCCTTGCCACTGTCTGCTCCTTGCACCACATCAATTTTGGGTGCTTCTTGAACAGTCAATTTATCTGAGTCGTTGGCTTGGTCGGTATTAATTTCGTCCAACTCATTTCTATCCACGCCTTTATGGCGGGTAACCGGTCGCAAAATGCCCGGATATCGCAAAGTTGAAACAGTTGATTCTGGTGTGGATTTGCCGAGTTCACGTAGTTTTTCAATCGCCGTAACGTTTGTTTCGGGGTCGAGTACAACGTTTTTAGGCTCGGGCGATGGCACAATCCGTGGCGTTGGGCGCGGCATTGGTTGTTGCCGCTCTTGGCTAGGTTGGCTCGCTGTTACGGGCTGAGGGCTTTTTGGGGCGGCTTGCGCTGGAACAGGTTCAACACGCGTTTGCTTCTTTGGAGCGGTGGTAACTTCGCCAGTTGATACCGCGCGTTTATTGGGCACTTTTTGCGAAACGGTTTCGTCCGGGTTGATGCCCGTTTCGATCACGACGTCGGTTGGGCCGCCAATCATGATCAAATGTTCTTTATTGTCTCGACGAATAATCACCAATTGGCGTTTGTTGTCCACGGCTGCAGTACTGACGACACCTAGTCGTTTGATGCGTCCACCCAAGCCGTTTCGGCTGGCGTTGAACGCGAATTTGAGTAGCCAAACCACCAGGATAATAGCAACGACAGTTATCGCTAAACCACCCGCTAGAACCCAAACATTATTGTCTACATTGCCCAAAAGTTCGTTGATAAAGCCCATTGCTTCGTCGTCCCCATACTGACGTTAAAATGACGTCGGTGCGCCAGAATGTCTCAAAATTACGTTTTCGGGCACAGCTATACAAGCAAATACGGCTAGGGCAAGGCTGAAATAGGGGTAATTTCGCAATATGAAAGATATCGTTAATAGGGCGTTAACCAAATGGGCGGCAATATCTGCCTAGCTGTAGAAAGGTGAGAATATGTCGATTGCCAAGTTACCGCTGTTTGAAGCGCTTAGTCAAAAGATGAAATGGCACCAGACGCGCCAGTCATTGCTGGCGGAGAATGTTGCGAACGCGGAAACACCGGGATACCGGGGTCGTGATCTAACGCCATTTGCTTTTTCTGATCAGGTTAACTCTTTGCAAATGTCGAATGTGACCACCAAATCGACGAACTCACAGCATTTCAATGTTGAGGGGCAGGGCGCCGGTAAGTTTGGCGAACGCAAACTGAACAGTTTTGAAATTACCCCCGAGGGCAACCGAGTTGTGCTTGAGGATGAAATGATGAAAGTCGCCGGCAACCAGATGGAATATCAGGCTGCCACCGTCCTATACAAACGTTCGATCAAGCTCATTCGAACAGCTTTGGGCAAGGCATAATGCGCGTTTTAACAAACGGGCTGAGGAGTAAAATATGACTGACTTCATGAACTCGCTAAAAATTGCTGCGACGGGCCTTCATGCTCAATCGGCGCGGATGCGCATTATCGCAGAGAACATGGCGAACTCCAGTTCAGCGGCGAAGGAGCCGGGGGCAGATCCATATCGTCGTCGTGTACCCACGTTTCAAGCCGTTTATAATCGCGATCTTTCCGCGCACGAAGTCAAAATCGGCAAAGTTGGTTATGACATGAGCGACTTTCAAAGCCGCTATGAGCCGGGTCATCCAGCAGCGAACGAGCGCGGATATGTGCTTTATCCGAATGTGAATTCACTGATTGAAACGATGGATATGCGCGAAGCGCAGCGCACCTACGAAGCGAATTTGAATGTAATTTCGACGTCGCGGGCGATGCTTGGCGGCACGTTGGACATTTTGCGTGGATAACACGCAATAGCGGAGAGCCAATCGTTGGTCATTTCGTTGGGGAACGGAACGGCCAGCATTTAAAGTAAACTGGGGAATAAATATGAGCGTACCGTTTTCAGCGGCGTCTAACGCCTATGCTAGCGCAACTAAACTTATGGACCATGCTGCCAAATCTGCGCCAAGCATGGGCATGGACGATACAACTGGTGGGCAAGACTTTAGCAAGTTGGTTGCTGATTCCATGGGTAGTGTGCTTGAAACTGGCCGAGCCACCGACCAAAAAGCAATGGATCTTGTTGATGGAAAGGCCAGCGTGGTTGATGTCGTGACCGCAATCTCGGAAACTGAAGTTGCGCTTGAAACCATGGTAACGATTCGTGACCGGGTAATCAGCGCCTATGAAGAGATAATGCGGATGCCGATTTAACGGCCATTCCATGTTGAAAGCGGAGACTAAAAAATGACCGGCGCACAAGTGCTCGACGTGGCACAGGACGGCATTTGGACATTGATCTATGTTTCATCACCTTTGATGATTGTTGGTCTTGTGGTTGGCGTTGTGATTGCGCTGTTTCAAGCGCTCACGCAAATCCAAGAAATGACATTGGTCTTCGTGCCAAAGATTTTGGCCATTTTCATCACCATGATCTTACTGCTCCCCTTTATGGGGTCGATGATGGATGGCTATATGAATCGGATAGCTGATTTAATCATTTCAGGTGGTTAAACCATGAGCATTGACTGGCTCCCGCAAACAGCCCTGATTTACATTTTGATATTTGCACGGCTGGGCACAATGTTGATGTTGATGCCGGGGTTCAGTTCTCAACGGATGCCCATGCGTATGCGGCTGACGGTGGCCCTTACATTTACATTTATCATGTACCCGCTGATTTCGAAAAACTACCCAACTCAAACCGTCACGTTTTACCCGGCGCTTGCACTGTTGTTTTCAGAGATCGCTGTTGGCTTGATCATTGGCGGCGTTACGCGGCTCTTGATGTCTGCCGCGCAGGTAGCTGGTACCGTCATCGCGTTTCAAACCGGCCTTTCGTTTGCCCAAACTGCAGATCCAACGCAAGGCGGTGTGCAGGGCGCTATTTTTGGTAATTTTATTGCTGTTCTGGGCATTGCTTTAATATTTGCCCTGGATCTGCACCATCTTGTGCTGGCAGCGATTTATGAAAGTTACACTCTTTTTGCGCCTGGTGCCGGGTTTGATCTCAAAGATGCTGCCGATATGGCAGTTGGGGTTATCGCGAGTAGTTTTGTCGTCGGGGTGCAAATGGCCGCGCCGTTTATTATTTTTGGGCTGGTGTTTTACTTTGGCCTCGGCCTGCTTGCGCGTCTAATGCCGCAATTGCAGGTTTTCTTTATCGCCATGCCCGCAAATATTGGTATTGGCCTTTTACTGTTTGTATTCCTGCTCACCATGATGATGAGTTGGTACATGGAACATATTGAGCAGTTTTTGCTCAAGCTGATCGGGTAGGGCGCATTTATGGCTGATCAACCGGATAAGTCCGAGAAAACCGAGGACCCCTCCGACAAAAAGCTCGAAGATGCGCACAAGCGAGGCGACGTCGCTAAAAGCCAAGAGGTAACGACTTGGTTCATGATGGTGGGCACAGCGTTGGTGTTTTCGATGATGGCGCCGATTACTGCTTCAAATCTGACTGCGCAGCTAAAGACTATTTTCGCCAATGCTGACTTGGTTGAAGTCGGTGGTCCAGCATTTGCGACCTTTTGGCAAAACCTTTCCGGCACCGTGCTGATTGTTGCGATTGTACCGCTGCTTATCATGGCGCTTTTCGCGTTGGCTGCAAACCTTGCACAGCATCGGCCCGTTTGGTCGCTTGATCCGATAAAGCCGAAATTTTCCAAAGTTTCGCCTCTCGCTGGGGCAAAGCGTTTGTTTTCAAGTGAGGCCCTCGTCAATTTTGGCAAGGGACTTATTAAGCTGACCATTGTTTCTTTGATTATGTTTTGGGTGATGTGGCCGGAGCGAGATCGGCTAGATACGATCATCACCGCAGATCCATCGATGATTTTGCCGGTGTTTCAGGAACTGGGCATCAAGATCGTTCTTGGTACGCTGGCGGTTCTTACTGTAATTGCGGGCCTTGATTTTCTCTATCAGCGCAACAAGTGGTGGGAAAAACAAAAGATGACCATCAAGGAAGTGCGCGACGAATACAAACAGATGGAAGGCGATCCTAAAGTGAAAGCCAAAATCCGTCAGTTGCGTGCCGAGCGTGGACGTTCCCGCATGATGGCGGAAGTGCCCGAAGCAAGTGTTGTGATCACCAACCCGACGCACTATGCGATCGCCTTAAAATACGAGCAAGGCATGCCAGCACCGGTTTGTGTGGCTAAAGGCATGGATGCTGTTGCCCTAAAAATTCGTGAAATTGCTGGCGAGCATGAAATTCCAATTGTTGAAAACCCACCTTTGGCCCGCGCCTTACATGCGAGCATTGAAATCGAAGAACCGGTTCCCGCAGAGCATTTTAAAGCCGTGGCACAAGTCATTGGGTACGTGATGCAGTTGCGTAAATCTCGATCTTGGAGCTCCAACAAATCGTGACACAAAAAACTTAAATCCTGAAAACGCGAAAAGTTGCTGCGCTAAGCGGTGAATTAATGAATAATGTCTTAAAGGTCGCTTGAATCGGGCTGGTTTGATGATGTTATTTGAACAAAACTAAACCGCGATTCTGGCGTAGATGAGCACGAAGTTGAAGTGCAAAACAAATAGGGGCAGGTCAATGTCCATGACACCGCTGACACAAGATAGTTATCCACAACCTACAACAAGCGCACGGCTTGGAGGGACTGGTGTTTTACGCGTCATTTTGCTGTCCGCTCTCTTTGTCGGACTTGCGGTGACCTACTCGGTTTATGGCAGTCAGATTTCGTCTGATACGCTTTTATTGGTTTTGGGCATTCTTGCGGTAATTGGCGTGTTCTGTTTGTTCGGTTTGGCGGCGGGACTGTTTAAACTCTCGCAGACAAATGACGGACCTGCGCTACAAAGTGCGATTGTCGATAGTTTGGAATATGGCGCGGTTGTTGCCGACCGTGAGGGCCGAATTATCTATGCGAACGCCGCTTATGGCGAGCTGATTTCAGGCCTTGATCGGAATTCTGTTGTGAGCGTGCCTCGGCTTTTCGCAAGTGCTGCGGAAGCGAGCGAAGCGATCTATCGATTGTCGCGCGCTGCACAGGATGGCCGTCGCGCGGTTGAAGATATCCGGCTAACTGATGGACCGACAATCGGTGAGGCAAAGAACGGCCCTGTTTGGTATCGCGTGTCTGTGCATGGTTTGCCTGAAGTTGACGGAACGAACGGCAAGAAACTGGTTTTATGGTCAGTTGAAGACATTTCCCGCGACAGAGAACGGCAAGAAAGCATCTTTTTGGAGCTGCAAAAAGCGATCGATTATCTTGATCATGCACCGGCTGGTTTCTTTTCAACTGATGGGCGCGGAAAACTACAATATCTCAATGCCACATTAGCGAATTGGCTGGGCTATGATTTGGCCGAATTTGATGTCGGCGCCCTAAGTCTGTCAGAAATTGTTCGCGGCGATGGATCTGGGCTTCTGCTCGGGGGGCGAAGTGACGGGCAGATCAAAACTGAAATCATTGATATTGATTTGGTTAAACGTGATGGCACCAACTTGCCTGTGCGATTGCTGCACCGTGCGGCAAGGCTTGCCGAAGGGGATTTGGGCGAAACGCGAACGTTGGTGCTCGACCGGTCACCCGGTGTTGATGCATCTGAAGAGCTTCGTAATGCTGAGGTCCGGTTTTCAAGATTCTTCAACGATACGCCATTCGCCATTGCTGGGCTTGATGGTGACGGAAAAGTGGTGCGCACCAACGCGCCCTTTATGCGCACGTTCGGCAATGAGCATGGCGAAAAAGTTACGGAGGGTTTGCCTCTAACAGCCTTATTGAGCCCTGAAACACAGGCTAAGTTTTCTGTGGCGCTGGAAGCTGCGAAATCTAATCAGGCGCTGATTGAGCCGGTTGATACGATCCTATCCGCCAACGAAGATCGCAGCGTGCGGCTTTACGTCACCGGCATTGCGGATGGCGATGACAGTGATGAACGTGTGATTGTTTATGCGCTGGATACTACTGAGCAACGGGTGCTGGAGCAGCAATTTGCGCAGAGCCAGAAAATGCAGGCTGTGGGCCAACTTGCTGGCGGTATTGCGCACGATCTGAACAACATTCTAACAGCGGTGATCGGGTTTTCCGATCTGTTGCTGCTTAATTTACGACCAAATGATCCTTCGTTTAAAGACACGATGGAAATCAAGCAAAACGCAAATCGCGCAGCTGGTTTAGTGCGTCAATTGTTGGCGTTTTCCCGTCGCCAAACATTGCGATTGGAAGTGCTGGAAGTATCGCTTTTGGTTGATGATCTTACGGTGCTGTTCAAACGTTTGATTGGCGATAGCATCAACCTCTCAGTTGACCATGCGCCCCATATTTGGCCGGTACGGGCGGATCATATCCAGCTCGAACAGGTGGTGATCAACCTGGTGGTCAATGCCCGAGATGCGATGCCGGAAGGTGGCGACGTTAAAATTCGTACGCGCAATGTTGAAGAAGCAGAAGCCGCGACCTTTGATTATCGGGGTATGCCAGCGGCTGACTATGTGTTGGTCGAGGTCGCCGATACGGGAACCGGTATTCCACAAGAAGTGCTGGAAAAGATTTTTGAGCCGTTTTTCACCACAAAAGACATCGGTAAAGGCACCGGCCTAGGTCTTTCCACCGTTTATGGAATTGTGAAGCAAACGGGTGGCTTTATTTATGCCGACACCGAAGTTGGTATGGGTACGACGTTCAAAATATTCCTACCGCGTTATATGCAAAAACCCGAACCTGTGGTGGAGCATGAACCGACCGCTAAACCTAAGGTGGTGCGTGACCTTACGGGCAAAGAACGTATTCTTATCGTTGAAGATGAGGACAGCGTCCGCGCATTTGCCTCTAGGGCGTTGGCGTCTGCGGGATATGTGGTGCATGAAGCGGATAGTGGTGTCGAAGCCCTTGAGGTGCTTGAAGAGATAGATGGCGAAGTTGAATTGTTGATTTCTGACGTGGTGATGCCGGAAATGGACGGCCCAACATTACTAACCCATATGCGCGAGCGGTACCCTGAGATTAAGGTGATTTTTGTTTCCGGTTATGCCGAAGAGAACATTCGCAAGGGGCTTGAAGACGATAGCAGCGTTGATTTCCTAGCCAAGCCATTTTCGCTGAAACAATTGGCGCAAAAAGTAAAAACCGTATTGAGTGGTGCCGGCGAGTAGCCGCCACCACAGTTGTTGGTTTTTACTTATCCCGTCGTGCGCCGCATCAATTCTTCCAACGGGCCGCGTTTAAACCGTTTGCGCCAAAAGTAGACGAACAGCACGGACAGTCCGACAAACTCAAGAGCAAACCAGAGCGCCATCACGTGATTTGAGGTGCCCGTAAGCTTGAACGTTTCTAAGATGCTCATCCCGATCAAAATGTGAGCAAAATACAGCGTGAGGGTTTGCTGTCCGGTTTGGCTTAGTGTGCGCATGAGCGGATTTTTATACGCAACTTCGGGCACCAATAGACAAACACCGATCACAAACATCGCCGCACCAATGCCATTCAACATATAAAACGGGCCGGGCGGAATGGGGCTTGTCGCGAACATTTGCGACAGGTCAGAACCAAGAATTGGCGTTAGTACGGATATGGTCTGCACGCTGATCATCGGGATTATCGCCAAAAACATGATGCCCGTGACGGTCAGACGGATGGCGTTAATGCGCAGCGACAAATCAATTTTTGCTAGGAACACACCGAAGCTGAAGAAACCCAACCAAGGGACAATCGGATGCCAGCCATTGAAGAAAAGGTTGCGTATGAAACCTTCCCATGTCCAAAGCCCGGAATAGCTCAGGTCTTTCCAGTTCCATCCCACGTCATAGTTGAGGAAGAGATTGAGTGCAGGGAATGCCAGAATAATGAGAACTGTGACGCCCAATAGCGACATTGTGCCAAGCGGCAAAAGCCAAATGCCGAGTGCAAAATAAAATGCGTAATAGTGAATGATGTCTGCATCAAAGATAGACAAGTTGATCAGGCCGATAGCCAGCAAAAAGACCGCTCGTTTTAGCATCGTGATTTGAAAACTGGGCTGTGCTGAATTACGCGCTGCAAGTGTGATGCCTACACCTGCTAAAACAACAAAAACGGCCGCCGCTTTTCCCTCCAACAAAATGAGCGCTTCAGTCAAAAATCCAGAATATATGATCTCAGGCGTTTGCATAACGACCTTGAAATTCACGATTGCCATGCCCGCAAAGGCCAAAAATCTGGCCAAACCTAATCCGTTTAGTCGTTCAGTTTTCATACTGTTCCTGCGCCATAAATTATTAGAATGATCGTTCTCATATAAGGGTGATTCTAGTTGTTTCAAGCCAAATAGTGGGTTTGCTTCATGGATTTCATTCGCGACGAGTCGCATATGTTCAGCCAGTAACTTGCCAGAACTAAGAACAAAGATAGAATGAATGGAAATATGTTATTCTATATCAATGAGTTATGCCTCTTGACATTTCTTTCGATATATGAGAACAAATATAGTACAAAATAATGAAATAGATTGTCCCGACGCATTGCATGACGACGTTGGTTTTGGAATAAGGAGAAGGTAATGGCTAATTCTCAACTTCGTGTTGTCGAGGGGGGTTCTATGGATAAGAACAAAGCGCTGGAAGCTGCACTATCGCAGATCGAGCGGAATTTTGGTAAGGGTTCAATCATGAAGCTGGGTGAGAACTCAGCCATTGAAGTTGAATCCGTGCCGACTGGCTCCTTGGGGCTCGATATTGCATTGGGCATTGGCGGTTTGCCGCGTGGTCGTATTGTTGAGGTTTTTGGCCCTGAAAGCTCAGGTAAAACCACTTTGGCGCTTCACGCTATTGCAGAAGCACAAAAAGCCGGGGGCATTTGTGCCTTCGTTGATGCTGAACATGCGCTTGACCCGATTTATGCGCGCAAACTTGGCGTCAATATCGATGAATTACTGATATCGCAGCCAGATACCGGTGAACAGGCATTAGAAATTACCGACACATTGGTGCGGTCTGGTGCGATTGATCTTTTGGTTATCGATTCTGTTGCAGCGCTTACGCCTAAAGCAGAACTTGAAGGCGAAATGGGTGATTCACTTCCGGGCTTGCAAGCTCGTTTGATGAGCCAAGCTATGCGTAAATTGACAGGGTCTATTTCTCGCTCAAAAACCATGGTTCTGTTCATCAACCAAATCCGGATGAAAATCGGTGTGATGTTCGGTTCTCCTGAAACGACATCTGGTGGTAATGCGCTTAAATTTTATGCTTCAGTTCGTTTGGACATCCGCCGCATTGGTGCGATTAAAGATCGTGACGAAGTTGTTGGTAACCAGACGCGTGTGAAGGTTGTGAAAAACAAACTCGCGCCGCCTTTCCGCCAAGTCGAATTCGACATCATGTATGGCGAAGGCATTTCCAAAACTGGTGAGTTGCTCGATTTGGGTGTGAAGGCCGGGATTGTTGAGAAATCTGGCTCTTGGTTCTCATATAATAGTGAGCGTTTGGGGCAGGGCCGGGAGAACTCGCGGCAGTTCCTAAAGGATAACCCGCATCTCGCATTCGAAATAGAAGCAGGCGTGCGCGAAAGCGCCGGGCTTTCGACAGACAATATGGTGGAGCCAGTGCTCAGCGTTGAAAGTGATGATGATCCAACACTGATTGACGTGGACAAGAAGTAAAACACACGCACTAAGTTGTCATTTTATATACAACTTTGCGCCTGTTTAGAATATTCCTCACGCAAAGCGTCGGCCCTTGGTCGGCGCTTTTGTTTGTTGTTGTTGATGTCGTTTCTTTGACAAGCTAGACATGGGGGATTGCGCCATGTAAAACGGCAAAAACGTCAACAGCCTCAACTGTTTTGAGGCGCTCAACCATCCGGCAGGCATTATGAGTAGCGTCAACCAAATCCGCTCGAAGTTCATCGACTATTTCAAGCAAAATGGACACGCAGAAGTTGCGTCTGGACCCTTGGTGCCACAGAATGACCCGACCCTGATGTTTACCAATTCGGGTATGGTGCCATTCAAAAACGTATTTACCGGTCTTGAAAAACGCCCCTACACGACAGCAACCTCAGCTCAAAAGTGCGTGAGGGCTGGTGGCAAGCACAATGATTTGGACAATGTGGGTTTTACAGCGCGCCACCACACTTTCTTTGAGATGATGGGTAACTTCTCATTCGGGGATTACTTCAAGGAAAACGCTATCGAATTGGCGTGGAACTTGATCACCAAGGAATATCAACTACCTGTCGATAAATTGCTGGTGACAGTCTATCACGACGATGATGAGGCATTTGACCTTTGGAAAAAGATCGCTGGTCTGCCTGACGACAAAATTATCCGCATTGCGACGGCTGACAATTTTTGGTCGATGGGTGATACTGGCCCATGTGGGCCATCTTCAGAAATCTTTTATGATCATGGCGACCATATTTGGGGGGGTCCTCCTGGGTCTGCAGAAGAAGATGGCGACCGGTTCATTGAGATCTGGAACTTGGTGTTCATGCAATATGAGCAGCATGCGAGTGGTGAACGTACCAACTTGCCGAACCCTTCCATTGATACAGGTATGGGCCTAGAACGCTTTGCCGCGCTTCTTCAGGGTACGCACGACAATTATGAAACAGACATGTTTAAAACGCTTATTGGTGCGGTGGCAAATGCGACCAACACTGATATTGGCGATAAAGGTGACCAAAGCCGCCGCGTGATTGCTGATCATCTGCGTTCCATGTCATTTTTGATCGCCGAAGGTGTGCTGCCTTCCAACGAAGGGCGAGGCTACGTGCTGCGCCGCATTATGCGCCGAGCGATGCGCCATGCGACTTTGTTGGGAACTGACAAGCCGGTAATTCACTCTGTGGTGCCTTCGCTGGTGCGTGAAATGGGTCAGGCCTATCCCGAGTTGGTGCAGGGTGAACAGATGATCGCCGAAACTGTACGGTTAGAGGAAGAGCGTTTCTTAAAAACCCTTAGCCGTGGGCTTTCTATCCTTGAAGATGAAAGCGCGGAGCTGGCTAAAGGCGATGTGCTTGAGGGACAAACGGCCTTTAAACTTTACGACACTTATGGTTTCCCGCTTGATTTGACGCAAGACGCATTGCGACAACGCGGCATTGAGGTCGACCAAGCCGGGTTTGATGCGGCCATGCAAGCGCAAAAGGCAGAAGCACGCGCCAATTGGAGCGGCTCCGGCGATGCGGCGAACGAAACGATTTGGTTTGAAATTGCTGACAAAGCAGGCACCACGGAATTTTTAGGATATGAGCACGAACGTGCCGAAGGCGAAGTCACCGCAATTGTAAAAGATGGCGCGCAGGTCGCTGAGTTGAATGCCGGTGATGAAGGTCTTTTGGTTGTCAATCAAACTCCGTTTTATGCAGAGAGTGGTGGCCAAACTGGCGACCGCGGGAAAGCGGTAACAGAGGCCTTTGACGCTGACATAACCAACACGACAAAACATGTGGGCAAAGTGTTTGCGCACGCGATCAAAGTCAATTCCGGCACGCTCAAGCTCGGTGATGCAGTTGACTTGCGCGTAGATACCAAACGACGTGGTGCTATCCGAGCAAACCACTCTGCGACACATCTGTTGCATGAAGCATTGCGTGAAACTTTGGGCACCCATGTTGCCCAAAAAGGATCATTGGTTGCGCCGGACAGGTTACGGTTTGACTTTTCGCATACCAAGTCGGTTAGCCAAGAAGAAATTGCCAATATCGAACGGATTGCCAACGCCATCATCTTGCAAAACTCGCCTGTTGAAACCCGCCTGATGGGTGTTGATGACGCGAGAGAAGCAGGCGCGATGGCACTGTTCGGCGAAAAGTACGGTGACGAGGTTCGGGTTGTTTCCATGGGTACAGCCGTCGAAGGTGACAAAGCTGGCTCAACCTATTCGATGGAGCTTTGCGGGGGCACACATGTGCGCCACACGGGTGAAATTGGCTTGGTGAAAGTGGTGCAAGAAAGCGCCGTTGCCTCTGGCGTTCGCCGTCTTGAGGCGCTGACAGCAGATGGCGCTCGCACTTATCTTTCTGATCAAGAGCGAACAGTGAAAGACATTGCTGAACGTTTAAAAGTTGCGCCGCGTGATGCAGCTGCTCGGGTTGATGCATTGATTGAAGAGCGCAAGCAACTTGAAAAACAGCTAACCGAAGCGCGCCAGAAACTCGCGATGGGTGGTGGCGCTGAAGGCGAAGCCGGACCAGAAGATATTGGCGGCATTGCCTTTGTGGGTCGTGTTGTCGAGGGTATCCCAACTCGCGAATTGCGTGGGCTGGTTGATCAGGGCAAAGACCAGATAAAGTCTGGTATTGTTGCGATTGCCGGTGTTTCCGAGGATGGCAAAGCCGGGATCGCGGTTGGGGTTACTGATGATTTGAAAGACAAGTTCAGCGCTGTTGATTTTGTCAAAGTTGGCGTTGAAGCCGTTGGCGGCAAGGGCGGCGGAGGTCGTCCGGATATGGCGCAGGGCGGTGGACCTGACGGGGCGAAAGCGAGTGCGGCGATCGATGCAATTCGTTCCGCGATTGCTGGCTAGTCAGCGACTGATTTGAAATATGGACCAATTGATTCAATGCGATTGGTCCATACATACCCATCAAAATCTTTTGGCACCATGCCGAGTTGCTCAACCGCGTCGATGCCGGTTGATCCGATTGCGTTGATGCTGGTCGTGCCCAAAAGTATTACTGTCGAGCCTGCATCTGCCATTCGTTGTTGGAAACGGTTAGGCCATCCCCAAAGCGCCCACGCGAAGTTGGCCGGAACGATAACAAAACTCTTTTGACATTCCGCAGGCACATAGCCAGACCAGCCTACGGCCGCATATTGTACCAAGCAGTTTTTGATTTGAGGTTTCGTATAACCCTTGGTGCCCGGCAGGTTTTTGACCACAAGATCGGTTGGGCGTGCGCCACCATAAACGCCAAATAGCTGGGTTTTAAGATTGGGACGTTCGTTGAAAAACTGAACTAACGCCTCGCCTTCGGCTCGGTCATTGCTTTTGAAATTGATCAGAAATTTTTGGTCTGGGAAGCGAGTTAAAAATACCTCCAGCTCTGGCATTACGCCGACATAAAGACCACGCAGTGGATATGTTGCGCCTTCATCTGCGGTGTAACCGTAACCAACATCTAACTGTTGAAGTTCGACCAAGGTTTTTGAGCGCAAAGGACCGTTGCCATTGGTTCTACAGTCTAAAGTCCAGTCATGAAAAACCGCAAACTTGTTGTCTTTAGTGAGGTGGATGTCGATTTCAACGACATTTGCGCCAACGCGAAACGCTTCTTTTGATGAGAGAACGGTATTTTCAACATAGTCGTGGGTTGGCTCATAGATACGCTGTGCGGTGCAGGTATCGTTTTTCAGGTTTTCTCGATTGAAAGTTTGGTGAACCCCACGATGGCTGAGTAATTTTGCTTGCGGGTTTTCTGGAGGCGTCGCCAGCAGAGAACTGTTCCATGCCCAAAGGCCAGCGATGACAAGAACTGGAAATAGAATACGTTTTTTCAGTTCAGCCTCCCACACTGCTTTTGTGGGAGGTTAAATATTGAATTGGGCAAATATGAGGCTTTACCGCACGATGATTACATCGCCGCCTGCTTGTTCTTCAATGTCTTGGGTCTTTGGATTCCCTTGGACGGTTACCGTGCCGCCAGCCACAGCATCAGCTTTTACATGTCCTGAAATTGTCACGCTCATATCTGCGCCGCTTGAGACTTCAACTTGCCCCGTTTCGCAGGTCACTGCCTTGGCCAAAACATCTGCACCTGAGGAAGCTTCAGCGTTTAATTCAGTACAGGTGCCTTCGGCGGTTAAATTCGCCCCGCTTGCTCCCTCCAAATACAATTGATCGACAGTTAGGCCTTTGGCGACCAAGTCTGATCCAGATTTTGCTGATAGTGTCAGCCGCTTCTCGTTAAACCCTTCGATATGTAAGTCGGAGCCAGAATTGGATTCTGCTTCAACAAGTTTAGGCATGACGACGTTGACCTGAAGTTCTTTGTTCCAATTGTCTACAATCGAAAGAAGACCCAAAATGCTCCAGTCGGTCTTTTGCTCAATAATTAACCTGTCGCTTCGATGGGTGATTTTTAGCTTATCAAGGTGACTTTGCTTGTTGGCTATCGATTCTACAGAAAATGTATCGCCTTGGACAATGTTGACGTCGATACCCTCATGTACTTCCACAAAACTAAAACCGGAAAACTCATATAATTTTCGTTCTTCGGCGTTGGCTACAACCATGCCTGCAATGAGTAATGGAACAGAGATGGTAGCGGCAATTGTTTGGTTTTTCATATTTCCTCGTAACGCTTTGTGGCTCATGATGCTTGCTTATAAATGTTCATATGGCGGTCCCTTGCGCGATTTCAAGCGTCAGTTTTTCGAAGAATGTTGATTTGGCGCACTTGAAATTGGTTATTCGACCAATGTGTGTTCCGTTAAAATGTTGGGCTGGTGCTTCTTCCCAGTGGTCGGGTCGGATGTGTGCTGGTCATATAATGGGAAACCGCTGGGTAAAATGTCGCCCTTAAGCGCGGACCTGGTAAAGATATGTCGCGCGTTGTCCTTTGTTCGCGCATACCAATCGGGATCATCAAACGTGCCGCCAAAAACGCCGACGACTTCTGGGAAGCGTTCGAATGTTTGAAATAGTTTTGTGCCGCAAGTTCCACAGAAATTGATGTTGAGTGCCAAGTTGCTGAGATCAGAAATGTGCGTGTAGATTTTTGGAGTGCCGCTGACAGTCTTTATGCTTTCGCGCATGAATATCGGTTCAAGTAGATATGCGGAGCCAGTTGAGCGCTGACACATTTTACAGTGGCAGATTGTTGTGTGGATCGGCAGTTGGCTCGCCGCAATTTGAATTTCGCCACATAGGCATTGGGCATTTTGAATTTGCATTCTCTTACCTCATATCTGCGAAGCGGTAACCGGGTGAAAGACTTAGCCGAGCAACCTGATGTTAGCAGTTTGATCTGCATAATGGCGTGAATGAACAAGGTTGGATAGATGCAACGTACTGGGATCTTATATTGGCGGCGTAGAATATTTGAAATTTTGGAGCCGTCGGCGGGTGGTGATCGTGCATCTACTATTAGCGATGTGATCATCGTTTCCCTAATTTTTCTCAATGCTTTTGCTTTTGTAATGGGAACGGTGGAGAGTTTTCGTACGCAATTCGGGGCGGTGCTAGACGTTGTCCTCTACGGATCAATTTTTGTATTTTCATTGGAATATGTCGCAAGGGTTTGGGTTTCTGTCGAGCACCCATTGCGCCGCAATGGGCATCCGCTATGGGGGCGGTTACGCTACATGCTCACGCCGATGGCCCTTATAGATTTGGTTGCCATATTGCCATTCTACTTTAGCTTCCAAAACGGATTGGACCTGCGAATTTTACGCGTTCTGAGTATGCTGCGGTTCCTGCGCATTGCGCGATACTCTTCCGCTTTCCAATTGTTTGGTCGGGTTTTACGCAGAGAGGCGCGCTCACTAACTGGTGTTTTATTGATTTTGATTGCGCTGATGTTGGTTTCTGCATCTGGCATGTATGCGATTGAAGGTAGCGCACAGCCAGAACAGTTTGGCGACATTCCATCAGCCATGTGGTGGGCGATGGCGACGCTGACCACCATTGGATATGGCGACGTGACGCCGATTACACCCTATGGGAAGTTGTTTGCTGGCTTAGTGATGATTTTTGGTGTTGGGGTTTTTGCTTTACCAGTTGGCATTTTGTCCTCCGGGTTTGCCATGGAAGTCAATCAACGCAACTTTGTTGTGACGTGGAACATGCTTTCAAAAGTCCCGATGTTCGCGCAGTTGGAGGCAGCTGAGATTGCGGAAATTATGAACATACTGAAATCACGCCATGTTAGTCGCGGCACGACAATTGTTCGAGATGGTGATGTTACGGATGCTATGTTTTTTGTGGTTGTAGGTGAGGTTCAAGTCAAAACCGGCGGTCGCAGTTTGTTGCTTGGGCCAGGCGATCATTTTGGCGAAACGGCTTTGTTGGCCAAAGACTCTAATAAGCTTTGGGCAAAGACCAACACAGTTTGCGATTTGTTGGAACTAGATGCCCACGAGTTTAATCAGCTGCTTAGCCGAAACCCTCATTTGAAAAAAGATTTTGAGGAACTGGCGCAAAAACGATTATTGCCGGAATAAAAAAACCGCCCGCACAATGTACGAACGGTTTTATCATTTCAAAAAAGGGATGAGGGTTAGCTCATCGCTTTTTGCAAGTTTGCGTCAATCGCTTCTAGGAAGCCGATAGTGGTGAGCCATTCTTGCTCAGGGCCAACAAGTAGCGCCAAGTCTTTTGTCATGCCACCGCTCTCAATTGTGTTGATCACAGTTTCTTCAAGCGTCGTGGCGAATTTAGCCAATGCAGCATTGTCGTCCAATTTCGCACGGTGGGCGAGGCCACGAGTCCATGCAAAGATTGAAGCCGTTGAGTTGGTTGACGTTGCTTCACCTTTTTGGTGCTGGCGATAGTGACGTGTCACTGTGCCGTGTGCCGCTTCAGATTCAACCGTTTTGCCGTCTGGTGACATCAAAACAGAAGTCATAAGACCCAAAGATCCAAAGCCTTGCGCAACGATGTCTGACTGAACGTCGCCATCATAGTTTTTACATGCCCAAACATAGCCACCAGACCACTTAAGAGCAGATGCAACCATGTCGTCGATCAAGCGGTGTTCGTACCAGATTTTCTTTTCAGCATATGCATCAGCAAATTCTGCATCAAAGATTTCTTGGAACAAATCTTTGAAGCGGCCGTCATAGACTTTCAAAATGGTGTTCTTGGTTGAAAGGTAGCAAGGCACGCCGCGTTGCAATGCGTAGTTCAAACTAGCGCGGGCGAAGTCTTTGATTGAATCATCCAAGTTGTACATTGCCATAGCAACGCCTGAACTTGGCGCGTCGAACACTTCATGTTCGATTTCAGCGCCATCATCACCAACAAATTTGATGGATAGCTTGCCTTTGCCTGGGAATTTGAAATCTGTGGCGCGGTACTGATCACCAAAAGCATGACGGCCAACAATAATTGGCTGTGTCCAACCTGGGACCAAACGCGGCACGTTTTTACAAATGATAGGCTCGCGGAAAATAACACCACCAAGGATGTTACGGATGGTGCCGTTTGGCGAGCGATACATACGCTTAAGGCCGAATTCTTCAACCCGGTCTTCGTCTGGCGTGATTGTCGCGCATTTTACGCCAACGCCATGTTTTTTGATCGCGTTCGCTGCGTCAACAGTGATTTGATCATCTGTGGCGTCACGCGCTTCAATACCCAAATCGTAATAGTGG
Organism: Maritalea sp.; assembly: GCF_051251695.1. NCBI lineage: Bacteria > Pseudomonadati > Pseudomonadota > Alphaproteobacteria > Hyphomicrobiales > Devosiaceae > Maritalea > Maritalea sp. The sequence goes on from NZ_JBPOEU010000005.1 coordinate 86,842, forward strand.
AGATCCACATCAAGATAAGGGTGGATGAGTTTGTCTTTGATGAACTGCCAGATGATCCGTGTCATCTCGTCGCCGTCTAGCTCGACGATTGGGTTCGCTACCTTGATTTTGTCCATGGGATACTCCGCGAAGCGTTGGTTGAATGGGGAGGCCTGTATGTGGGGTACAGGCATTCGCAGCCCCTATAGCACTACATTGAAGAAACGCAAAGTGCTGGTCATGAATTGGGTGGATTGCTTGGTGGTAACTATTGGGGTGCGACTATAGTCTTGACATTGTGTAGATACACACTACCTTTTTGATATGGAGTCTGAAATTGAAAAATGCTTGTTGCGAAATACGCGTGCTGCGGCTCGGGTAATGACCCGGCGCTTTGCAGAGCATATGCGTGCGTTTGATGTTTCCACCGAGCAATTTTCGTTGATGGCCTCGCTCGTGGGTACCGATCACAATTCGGTTTCTGCTTTGGCTGAGTTCTTAGCGATTGAGCGCACGACGTTGACGAGAAATTTGGCGCTGCTGGAAAAAAAGAGACTGGTGAAACTTGTAAGGGCGAAAAAGGGCAATGCGCGGGTTGTTGAGTTGACCGATGCGGGAATGAACCTCATGTCAGAGATGACGCCTTACTGGCGCGAGGCGCAGCATATCGCTTTTAAACGCGTGAGCCCGGAAGAGGTTAGCCAAGCTCTGGATATTTTACGCCGCATCACGGCCGAACTTTCTAGCGGTGATGTCTTATGATGGCGCGAATACAATTTTTATCGGTAACACTGTGTGTTTGCGAGAGAATTTCTACTGCCTAATGAAATGAGTTGGCGTGCGACGTTGATTTTTGACGTCGTGTGCTGGCAATAAATTTGAAATCAAGATGGGATTAACAATGACACATTTGAGAGCGGGCGCAGACCCAATCGTTGTAACGGGCATGGGCGCAGTCACCCCATTGGGCGTTGGTGTGGATGTGAATTGGAAGCGCTTGCTGGCTGGCAAAAGCGGTATTGTTCGACATACCCGGTTTGATACGGAGCCATTTGGGGCAAAGATCGCGGGCACAGTGCCCGCCAAAGCCGATGATATTCACGGCTTTAGTGCAGAAGACCACATAACGCCCAAAGACATCAAAAAAATGGATATCTTTATTCAATATGGAATTGCGGCGGCCAATGAAGCGCTGGGGCAAGCTGGATGGGCACCACAAACTGACGAAGAAAAAGAGCGTAGCGCTACGATTATCGCGACGGGCGTTGGCGGGTTTCCGGCAATGACCGCTGCCACCAGAGTTATTGATACGCGTGGCCCACGTCGGTTATCTCCATTCGTTGTGCCGTCGTTCCTCGCAAATCTCGCGGCAGGGCACATTTCAATTTTGCATCAGCTCAAAGGGCCAATTGGTGCGCCGGTAACCGCATGTGCAGCATCTGCGCAAGCGATTGGCGATGGCATGCGTTTGATTTTAAGTGGTGAAGCAGATGTTGCAGTTTGTGGAGGCGCGGAGGCATGTGTCGATCCGGTCTCCATCGGTGGGTTTGGTGCGGCCAAAGCGTTGGTTACCACGTTTAATGATGAACCAGAGCGGGCGTCGCGACCCTTTGATACAGGGCATGCGGGATTTGTTTTGTCTGAAGGCTCTGCAGTGCTGGTGCTTGAGCGTTTAAGCCATGCACAAAAACGTGGTGCCACGCCTTTAGCCATCGTGTCTGGATATGGCACGACAGGGGATGCCTTTCATTTGACCGCTTCTTCACCAGACGGTGAGGGCGGACAACGCGCGATGAAACAGGCCCTTCGGATGGCCGATTTGGAGCCAAAGGATATCAGCTATATCAATGCGCATAGTACCTCGACGCCTGTGGGTGATGCTGCTGAAATTGCAGGCATTTCGGCGGTGTTTGACGGACGGGGCAAAGATTTACCTGTCACCTCGACAAAATCGTCGATTGGCCATTTGTTGGGTGCGGCTGGGGCCATTGAAGCGATCTATTCAATTTTGGCACTTCGTGACAATGTGGTGCCTGCTGGGATGAACATTGATGACCCGGACCCGGCAGCGGATAGGTTTGAACTGTCGCCAAACAAGCCAACGGAATGGGACGTGAAGCACGTTCTTTCCAATGGCTTTGGGTTTGGCGGGGTTAACGCCAGTTTGATTTTTAGTAAGGTCTCCTAAGTGCGGCAGAAGTTAGTGGACCTCGCATCAAGTGCGGGGCGGCCCAGTGTGGGGCTGTGCAGAATGAACGATTTGCGCGTGATGCAATGCCAAGTCGAACGGTGGGAAATATTCGGGGGTGGGCTGTCACTTAAAGCGATAGCCCCCGCACCATCCCGGCCATGCGCCGGGATCAGTTTTTAACCGGCCAATGGGACGGCAATCTGGTTGTGGATCGTTTGTCTAGGTTGGTGACTTATCGAGTTGCTCTGCTAAGCTCTTTTTGAGTAAGAGGGGCACCATGGACCATTCAAATTACGTCATTGATCAGATGATCTCTGCCAAATCCATTGCGGCGCGGGTTGAAGCGTTGGCGTCGGAAATCGAGCATACATTTGCGGGTACCGACAAACTGATTGTTGTTGGTCTGTTGCGTGGCTCATTTGTGTTCATTTCTGATTTGGTTCGCGAACTCGAATTGCCTGTCGAGGTTGATTTTTTAGAGGCCTCATCTTACGGCAACAGCACAGAATCGTCCCGTGAGGTTCGTATTTTAAAAGACCTACGTGGTGAGATTGAAGGCCGTGATGTGCTGGTTGTTGAGGACATCGTTGATACTGGGCACACGCTGACCCACGTTTTGGGTATGCTGAATTCGCGCAAACCCAAGAGACTTGAAGTTTGTGCGTTGCTCGACAAGCCTACCCGCCGTGAAGTTGATGTTAAAGCGACTTGGACTGGCTTTGAAATTCCGGATGAATTTGTGGTTGGCTATGGCATTGATTATGCACAACGAAATCGTAATTTGCCCTATATCGGTAAGGTGAGGTTTACCGCGTAGCGATTGCCGTTACTTTTGGACGGGTGCCAAATTGCTTTCGATAGGCGCGTGAAAATGCATCGGGTGCTTTATAGCCATATCGGTTTGCAACGCGATCTACGCGCTCGCCTCTTTCTATGTCCATTCGGGCAAGCATAAGCCGCCATCGTCGCAGGTATCCGGCAGGTGTTTCGCCCACAAGGGACGAGAATAATTGTTTAAATCGGCTGTGTGATAGGCCAGCAACCGCAGCCAAATCGGCATTTTGCCAAGGCTTGCCGGGTTTTTCATGCATGGCTACAATTGCGGTGCTAATGCGTGGGTTTGCTAAGCCTGCCAAAAGCCCAGGTGTTGTGGCACCCCGGTCAATTTGCAGGCGTAAAATGCGCACAACCAAAACCTCACCCAAACGGCTCAGCACGGCACCAGACCCGCAGCGGTTCGCGTTGTGCTCTAGGGACAACAGGGAAATGAGATTTTCCAGATCGTCATCGGCCACAATATGTTCTAACACCTGATGGGGAAGAGCTGTGCGCAAAGGATTGGTTTCGCTGCCAAAATCAATATGGAGCGAAAACAAGATTTCGCGGCCTTTCGGATCAATGCCCTTATTGCGTGGGGTGAATTCCAGCAATTTTTGCTTTGTGTCGCGATCATGAAACGCTGCAAGGTTGGAGGCGGATAGGGGCACTGGTTCTGCACGCAGGCGAAAGTGATCAAGCAAGGAACTTAAGCGGTCAAGTTTGGACATTTCGGCTCTTTGGTTGGAAAATTAAGACCAATGCGACTTTATCGTCTGCTATTGCTGGATGCAACACTTGGAAAGTGGAACACTTTCGAAGTGCAACACTTGTAAGGAGATAGATATGTTGATGCCGAGACAGAAAACGCCGAACCTGAGCGTTGCAACGCTAGATCATGGACAATTTGACCTTGAGGCAGAAAAAGGCGAGCGCGGCACGTTGGTGTGTTTTTATCGCGGTTATCATTGTCCTATTTGCGCAAAATATCTTACCGAGCTAGATCGGTTGGTGCCTGAATTTGCAGAACGTGGCGTAAATATCGTTGCCATTAGTTCGGACAAAGAAGACCGGACGCGCATGATGGCCGACAAGATCGAAAGTAAGAATTTGCGGTTTGGTTATGGCGTTTCGCTGGCCGACGCTAAAGACTGGGGGCTTTTCATCTCAACTTCGCGGGGGAAAACGTCGATTGGTGTTGAAGAACCTGACTTGTTTTCAGAGCCGGGCGTGTTTCTGGTTTCGCCGGATCAATCGCTTTATTTCAGTATTGTGCAAACGATGCCGTTTGTGCGTCCAAATTTCAAAGAACTGCTCGGTGCGCTGGATTTTGCGATTGCCAACAACTATCCCGCACGCGGCGAATATGATGGTGAAGTGTAACGCTGGTTTATAGCTCTATTTCGGCGGCAGAGCGCCAACAAACTCTGTCGCCAAGGCTATCCAATTTGCGAGTGATTTGTCGTCATCAATGGCGTCGGGCGCCACATGCACAAAGCCCTTCATCACCTTGCCCGTAAAATCCATAACGCTGGCACCGGGGCGGGCCAGTGCTTCTTCATAACGGTCTGGGCCGACGCGGGCCATTAGGGTGCCGTCTTTGTGGGGCCCGACTAGCATATTGCCATTGAGCATAAAGGCGATGCCGCCGAACATATTCTTTTCTGTTACGTTGGGGTCTTCGCCAATCACCTGCCGGATGCGGGTGGCTAGGGCTTCGCGTTCTTCGGTCATTTACATAAACTCATGCTTTTCGATTTTCTCGTCGATTATGTCCCATTTCTTGCGCAAGGAATTATACAGAATAACTTCTGGCTTGAACCAGTCAGACTCGTCGAATGCCCCCACTGATACGCCAATGGCTCCCGGTGTTTTGGCATTTTCTGCGAACAGACGTGAGCCACATTCCGGGCAAAAATGTCGGGTGCGGGTGTTACCCGAATCTGAAACGGATTTGTGGGATTTCGTTGTGCCTGAAATTTTAACGTCACCTTTCTTAAAGAAGGCATGCACAACATGTCCCGTACCGGTTGCTCTTCGACAGGCGTTGCAATGACATTGCGCCATCCTAACGGGGTCAGCTTCAACTTCAAACGTTACAGCGCCGCACAAGCATTGGCCGGTTTTTAGCATCAGGTATATCTACTTCTCTTTGTACTTTTGAAACTGTGGCAATTGCGGATGCACAAAGTCCCAATTTTTGAGGGTTTGCGCAAAAATCATCGAATTTGGTTGGTAAGAAACGTCGGTGTCGGAGAGCAATCCGGCTGGCAATAGTTTGTGGCCAGGCACGCGGTCGGTTACCCCAAAAATAGGCGTGCCGCAATTGGGGCAAAAATGACGTTGCACATTAGAGCCACTGTCGGCGACCACAGAAAAGGACTTGGTTTCCCCAGAAATTTGAGTAATCTCATCGGGATAAAGGGCGAGGGCCGTATGGCCGGTGCCACTTGCCTTTTGACAGTCTTTGCACGCGCACAACATTGTGGTGCGCGGCTCACCGGAAATTTTTATTTTTATTGCGCCACACGCGCAAGATGTTTCGATCTCTTGGTTACTCATATGCTCAGCTTGCCGAGCAATTGGCGTTGATGCAACATAAAACTGAACGTGGATATTTGAATAAATGAATTTACCGATCCAACTGCCAATTGAAACCGAACGTTTGGTTCTGCGTTTGCCACAACTGGATGATGTCGACGCGTTGATGGAATATAGCCAGGACGCGGATGTTTGCCGATATTTGCCATACGAGCCTCGTAGTCGGCAAGAAATTGAAGCTTCTATGGAGCGACGAATGGGGTTCACTGAATTTACCCCTGAAGGGCTTCCGTTATTCCTGCATGTCGAACTCAAAGAAACCGGCGAGATGATGGGTGAACTGCTGTTGTTTTCTAGGAATGTTGAAGCCCGGCAAGGTGAAATTGGCTATGTGTTTAACCCCAGATTTCAAGGTAAGGGCTATGCGTTCGAGGCTGCCTCCGCCCTTATGGATGCCGCGTTCAAAGAGGCCAACTTGCACAGAATTGAAGCAAAATGTTCAGCGGTGAACACATCGTCATGGAAATTGATGGAGAAGCTCGGTATGCGGCGGGAAGCGCACTTTAAAGAACAAGCGCTCTTTAAGGGCGAATGGGACGAGTTGCTGATTTACGCCATTTTGCAACGAGAGTGGCTAGAACTCGCCAAATAATCAATTGGCTTGATCTTTTATCCCGATTGCCCCATTCATCTCGACCAATGAATGGAGCGATAAATTGGCAGGCACAGACAGCACAAAAGGCTTGGACCTAAAACCTGGCCCGGCGATCATATTATGTGAGCCGCAATTGGGCGAAAATATTGGCACCGCTGCGCGCGCGATGGCGAATTTTGGTTTGTGGGACATGCGCCTTGTTAACCCACGGGACGGCTGGCCCAGCGAGAAGGCGCGTTCTGCTGCAGCAAAAGCGAACCATGTGATTGATCGTGTTCAGGTGTTCGACACTGTTGAGGACGCGATTGCTGATTTAACCCGTTGTTATGCAACGACCGCCCGTTCGCGAGATATGTATAAGCCAGTTATTGGTCCTGATATGGCCGCTGATGAAATGGTTTCGCCAATCAAGAACAATGAAAAAATTGGCATTCTGTTTGGTCGTGAGCGGTGGGGCCTAAATAATGACGAGGTCGCGCTTTGCGATAAAATCGTCACTTTGCCGGTTGAACCCGCATTTGCATCCCTGAACATCGCTCAGGCGGTGTTGGTTCTCGCCTATGAATGGCGACGGGCGTTTGATGGGGCTGGTGATTTGCCATTTAACGGAGATGTGGGGCAGCCTGCGACCCGACAGGACCTGATTGGTTTGATGGAGCACCTTGAAGGTGCGCTGGACCGGGTGAATTTCTTTAAAACGCCGGGTAAGCGCCCATCGATGGTGGCGAATATGCGGGCAATGTTTGCCCGCGCGCAAATGAATATTCAGGAAGTCAGAACTTTTCGCGGTGTTGTGGCGGCGCTGGACCGGCGGCATGAACGTGAAAATCCAAAACGGGATCAATCCAAATACCAACAAAAAAAGGACGCCGAATAGGGCGTCCTCTAGATTTGAACTGGTTGCCGATTAGGCGTCAGTTATGCGGCGGCGATATTCTGAGGCGAGGTAAACAAAACCTGCCAACATCGCGACACCGATAGCCATCTGTAGCCAGTCAACTTGCGAAATTCCGTACTGGATAAGTTCGAGCGCAGAAACTGAGTTCGGGTTAAAAATCCATACTTCTGGATCGAAATCATTAGGCTCTTCACCAATCATTTCCAAGCGGAACAGGATGAATTTTAGGATTTGGCTTTCATAGGCAAGGTCACGAATATTGATCACGCGTTCAAGCAGTACAGCCAAACCTGGGATGACGAAGAATAGCGGCATACTCCAACGTTTAAACAATGTGCCCAAGAATGCTGCCCAGCCGATAATTGGGGCGTACCAGAACAAAGCAATGAGCAAATAGACGGCACCGGCAATGGTGATTTGCATGTAGCTATTTAGCGCTTCAAGCGGACCTGGTGCTGTGTAGAATATTGTGAGCATGCCGATTACGTTAGCAAAAACAAACCCAATAAGGCCGGTCACCATGATCCAGACACCAATCGCCAAAGGCATGATTGTATAACCTGCGACGACCTTGGAGCTTAGAATTTCCAAGTCAGTTTTTGGCATGGATTTCCAAAACAACATGGAGTTGTTTCGACGGTCTGCATGGAATGCATCAGAAAAATAGAAAAACAGCGCGATGAAAAAGTAAAAAGCCCACGCCGCGAATATGCCCATATACATGGCTTCATAGAGTTTTAGGCCGAGCGGCATTTCAGTTTCAGCTGCAATGCCGGTTTGGTTGAATATAACCGAGACGGCAAGTACGATTGTTACAACTAGTGTAATGATGGCTGGTGCGAATAAAAATGCACCACGGTGTTCTAGAAATTCTCGTTTAACGAGTGCGACCCAAGATCTCATATCATTTCTCCTTGGTGAGCGGTCTCGCGTTGCATGAGCGCCACGAATAGGTCTGAAACTGTTGGGATACTGACTTGGCCCAACGCGTCTAGTTTGTCGGCATCAACACCATCAAATATCAGGATGTCTTGTCCGAATTTGCTTTCCTCAAAAATTGGTTTGAGCTTTTTCGCTTCTGCCAAATTATCAGGTCCAACAACAAGTTGAGCGTAGCGCTCACCCACATCTTCCATGGGGCTGTCGAGCACCAAATGTCCGTCTCGGATAAACATTAGGTCCGTCAGCATAAACTCGATTTCATCCACTTGGTGGGTGGTGATGAGGAGCGTGCGGTCTTCGTTCATATAGTCTTCAAGCAGTCTTTTATAAAAACGCTTGCGGTAGGTGATGTCCAAGCCAAGTGTTGGCTCATCCAAGACTAGAAGCCGAGCATCGATCGCCATGACGATAGCAAGGTGCAACTGAGCGACCATACCTTTTGATAGATTTTTAATCTTTGCGTCAGCGCGTATGTCTGTTCCGTGAAGAAATCCATTTGCTTTTTCCCTCGAAAAATTTGGATGTATGTCGTCGAGCATGTCGAAGAGTTCGCGAACGCGGAAGAAACGTGGCAGGCTCGCAACATCTGAGATGAATGCAACTTCATTCATCAATGCAGCGCGCTCTGCGTATGGGTTTTTGCCCAAGACGGTGATTTCGCCTTCAAATGAAGTGAGACCTAAAAGTGCGTTCAATGTTGTTGTTTTACCGGCACCATTGTGACCAATTAGACCCACAATACGGCCCGGCTGAATTTCAAAATCCAACCCGTGTAGGATTTCTTGTTTGCCAAAGCCTTTACGCAGTCCGTTGGCTTTAACCAGGGGAGTAGGGTTACTCATTATTATGCCCCTTCTTTCAATAATTCTTTTAGGTCAAGGTCGAGTGCCTTGATTTGGATGACGATGCGTGGCCATTCTTCGGTCAGAAATTTTTCGCGTTCGTGCTTTAGCAAAATTTCTCGCGCCCCTTGTGCAACAAACATGCCCAAACCTCTTCTTTTTTCTACGACGCCCAATTCAACAAGAGATTGATAGGCTTTGGTGACGGTTAGTGGATTGACTGAAAGGTCCGTCGCGATCTGCCGAACGGATGGCAGTGCTTCGTCCTCTTTTGCTGTTTTATTCAAGATCAGCGCGCCAATACGTGTTCTGATTTGAATAAAGATCGGCTGTGTTTCATTCCATTGCTTCATGTGTCTCACTCACTTAGTGTGCTACAGTAGTACCACACCAAATCGGAATGGCAACAGGAAAATGCAATAGGAGGCAAAAAATATTTTGACGGCCTGATTTGTTGGGTAAAAAATGACGCTGAATATGGGCCAAAACCGCTGATAATCATTGACTTCACGGGCAGGGCGGTCTAAATCCGCACCACTTGATGAATCCATGGGTTGATCAAGGGCACCCGAGACTGTCGGTTTTCATATTGGTCAAAGTGATTTGGCCAGCCGGAAACGGCTTGAAGTGTTTTTCGCACAGTCTGTCGGATTTGTTGAATCAAAGGTTTAGCAAATCAAAGGAGGGCGCTGTCTTTAAAGAGAAAATGAAAAGGACAAGCGATGACAAAACGCCATTCGCAGAAGTATAAAATTGACCGTCGCCTCGGCGAAAACATCTGGGGTCGCCCTAAGAGCCCAGTAAACCGTCGTGAATATGGCCCAGGCCAGCACGGCCAACGCCGTAAAGGTAAATTGAGCGATTTCGGTCTACAATTGCGCGCTAAGCAAAAGCTAAAAGGCTATTACGGCAACCTTACCGAAAAATCATTCAAACGTGTTTATGGCGAAGCTACACGCCAACGCGGTGATACAGGTGAATTGCTGATTGGTCTTTTGGAGCGTCGTTTGGATGCGGTTGTATACCGTGCCAAATTTGTTGCTACCGTTTTTGCGGCACGTCAGTTTGTGAACCACGGCCATGTTCTTGTTAACGGCAAAAAGGTGAACATTCCATCTTACCGTTTGAACGTTGGTGATGTTGTTGAAATTCGCGAGAAATCAAAGCAGCTTGCATTTGTGTTGGAAGCAACACAATTGGCTGAGCGCGATGTGCCCGATTATGTTGATTACAGCCATGAAAAAATGACTGCAACAATCACACGCGTCCCAACATTGTCAGATGTGCCATATCCGGTTCAAATGGAACCAAACTTGGTTGTGGAATTCTACTCTCGTTAATCGAGACGAAAACACACTAGAGAATTTGAAAAGGCCGCCCACTGGGCGGCCTTTTTGTTTGCGGTGTCGTTCGATCAACGAGGAATTTCTTTTTCGAACTTGCGAAGACGTTGGTAGACGGAAATCAATCGAATAATCTGTGTCCACGAATTGGCAAGATACTGAAACGAGTTTTCTACTCTACCGAAAGCGTTGAAGACTTGCTGAAGAACGCCAAACGTGATGACGCCCTTTGCTATTGAGGGGCCTAGTGCGATTAGCGGGAAAAAATTGGCACCTTGCAGATATAGATATCTCGCAACATTGAAATACATGTAGTGGAAATAGAGCCTGAAATAGTTTTTACGCACATCGCCGAACAGATCGGCAACTTTTTTCGGTTCTGCATATTCAGCACTGTCTTCGCCGTAAACTAGCTCCTTGCGATATGCCGCTTCAACTTTTTGGTTGTTGAATTCCAAGCCTGGCAATTTGAAGCCAACGGCTGCTAGCAAAACGGTGCCAAATGCCGCTGAGACGATTGCGACCCAAACTAAAGAACCTGAAACTTCCCCCAGTACAGGCAGTTCTGCAACTTGTTGGGATAAAGTCCATAAAATGGGCAAAAACACTGCAAGTGTCATAAGAGAGCCAACAAAATCTGCGCCCAAGTCTTCCACGCTAGATGCAAATCGCATTGTATCTTCTTGCACACGCTGAGATGCGCCCTCAACAGTCCGAACGTCCTGCCAATACTCCATGTAGTAAAAATTCATCGCTGTGCGCCATCGAAAGATATAATGACCGGTGAAGAACGCAATTAGAACCGCCACAGCGATGTTGGGTAATAGAATATAGGCAACCGGTATCAAATCACCGTAAAACTTTTCGATAGAAACGGATCCAGGTTCCGCCAACGCTTGTTGGATTTGGTTGTAAAAAGAACCGTACCAGTCGTTGAGCCAAGCGCTAACCTGAACTTGCGCAAAGAGAACTAAAACAATCGTCGCAGTTCCAACGACGGACCACCAGAACCACTTGTTGCGGTCGATAAAGAACCATGGAAGGCAAAAGCCGTAAGTGGCCATTGTGATGAATTGGTAGAGCCATACCTTCTGATTGGTCAAGAATGGCGCAGCATCTTCACCCGCGTCGGGTGTTAGAACCGGATCAAGGCTGATCAATGCTTGTAACTGACTGCCCAGTGCATACCAGATCAAAACGCAAACAGCGGCCCAAACGACAGCCGAACCAAAGAATATCTTTGGCATTGGAAAAAAAGAACGAAACATAAAGCGACTCCCCCATCATATATGTTCTCGCTGTCATATTTCATTCACATTCGTTAAGTTGCAAGTCGTTATACGTGATTGTGAGTAGTTTGATTGAATTGGTGAGATGGGCGACTGGTTGTTTGGTGCTGGCAAATTGCGGCTAAACTCTTTCTTTTTCGAGGTAAAAACGCTAACGCTGCGCCTAACCATGGGATGGATACTTCGTGAACGAACAAGCACCTATAGCTTCTAGCACCTCACAGCCTATATTTCAGGCCATGCCGAATGGTGTGACGTTCAAGAAATTGCGCAAACGGTTGCTGCGCCAAACCAGCGAAGCGATGCGGTTGTTCGGTATGGTTGAGCCAGGGGCTAAATGGCTAGTCGCACTTTCTGGCGGAAAAGACTCATATGGTTTATTGGCCATATTACTGGATTTGAAGGCGCGCGGCGAGTTGCCGGTTGAACTGATCGCCTGCAATTTGGACCAGGGTCAGCCCGGGTTCCCCAAGGAAATATTGCCGAACTATCTAAGTTCGCTGGGGGTGGAACACCATATCGAGTATAAAGACACCTATTCCTTGGTGAAAGAAAAGGTGCCAACTGGCGCGACTTATTGCGGCCTATGTTCGCGGTTGCGCCGTGGAAACCTATATCGCGTGGCGCGGGAGAAGGGTTGTTCTGCGCTGGTGTTGGGCCATCATCGGGACGATATTTTAGAAACATTTTTGATGAATATGTTTCATGGAGGTCGATTGGCTGCGATGCCACCAAAGTTGTTGAATGACGAGGGTGACTTAACACTGCTTCGCCCTCTCAGTTTTTGCGCCGAAGAAGACTTACAAAAGTTCTCAGATTACATGAAGTTCCCGATTATCCCGTGCAACCTTTGTGGTTCGCAAGACGGATTGCAGCGGGTGATGATGAAAAAAATGCTGGTTGATATGGAAAAAGCAGATCCCGGGCGTAAAGACCGGATGATGTCAGCCCTGGCCAACATCAACCCGTCGCATATGCTAGATCATACGTTGTTTGACTTTGCAGGGTTAACCGCAAAGTCTGATTGACCTATTCTGCCGGGGCCATCGCCTTAAAGCGATCTGAGCGTTTCTCGCTAATTGGAATATGCAGAGCTGTTGCGGCCAAGCCAAGCAATATGCCCAAATACCAAACAAGGTCATATGAGCCGGTGCGATCGAAAACAACGCCGCCAAGCCAAACACCAAAGAACGAGCCGACTTGGTGTGAAAGGAACGCGAAGCCGTAGAGCATACCCATATATTTGGGTCCGAAAAATCCGGATACGAGGGCCGCTGTCGGCGGCACCGTTGCGAGCCATAAAAGGCCAGTAAATGCAGCAAATATATAGGCAGAGACTTCGCTAACGGGAATAAGCAAAAAGAGGCCGGTTACAACAACTCGCGAAAGATAAATTGACGCCAATAGGAACTGTTTGGGCACTTTGCCGCCCAAATAGCCCGACGTTAGTGACCCTACAATGTTGAAGAGGCCGATAAGGGCAAGAGCCCAGCTGCCAACATCAGGTGAAAGCCCGCATTGCACCAAATAAGCTGGCATATGCACGGTCACAAATGCGAGATAGAAACCGCACACGAAAAAGCCAGCCACCAGCAGATTGTAAGAGCGGTGCTTAAACGCGCGACGCAATGTTTCGACAACCGACATGTCTTCGGTGTCACCCTCGGCATGTTCGGTTTTTCCTCTCAACGCAAACGACAGAGGCAGGATGAGCATTAGTATGGCTGCGAAATAAATCAGCGTGGTCTGCCAACCAAACCCGTTGATGAATTGTTGGCCGATTGGGGCGAACACAAATTGTCCTGCAGATGATGCGGCGGTTGCAATGCCGAAGACGAAGCTTCGTTTTTCAGCGGGAACGGCTCGGCCAAATGCAGCCATAACCACAGCGAATGAAGCTGTACCAATACCAATGCCAGCAAGAACGCCACCACCAAGATAAAGACTAGCTTCTGATCCACCGGTCGCCATCAACAAAAGACCTGCTGCATATATCAGCGCGCCAAGCGACAGGGTTTTGGCCGTGCCGTATCTGTCGGCCATGCCCCCGGCGATGGGCTGCATCAGCCCCCAAACAAGGTTTTGAACAGCCAAGGCAAGGCCATAAACTTCCCGGCCCCAGCCAAATTCTGCGGTGACAGGAAGCGTAAAAAGCCCAAACGTTGAGCGGACGCCAAAAGATGCCATGGCGATTATGCAGCCGGCAACAATGATAACTGGCAAGGCAGTTGAAACCGCTGATTTTGTGTTGCTCACTTATTGATCCCCATCAAATGACTTATGCATCAGCTTGCCTCTGTGCGGCGCAGGCGACAAATGAATTTATCTGATTGCCTCATTAGCAAATCATATGGGGTCGTGTTGCGCTTGGAATAAAGTGCCATTTTCAGCAATAAGTACGAAGACCAAACTGATCGCACCGCACACGAGGTATCCAAGGGCGATTGGCAGCACAGTTCCGTTATATGACTGGCCAATAATGCTGCCAAGCAGGGCACCACCAGCGGTTTGCATAAATCCAAATACTGACGCAGCAGTGCCCGCAACTTTACCCAATGGCTCCATGGCAAGCGAATTGAAGTTGGTGCCAGTTAGTCCAAACAGGAACATAATGGGCGCTTGCAACGCAATGAACAACCAAAGGGGAAGGGCGTCACAATAGGCGAAAGCTGACCAAATTGCACTCAGCCCGACAAAACCGATCAGGGCAGAATGCGAAAGAAGCCGCATGCCAAAACGGCCAACATATCGTGAGTTAAAAAACGAAGCGCTAGCCATGACAATTGCGATGAACCCAAACGCTACCGGGAACAGGGCGCCCAAGCCATACAATTCGCCATAAATTTGCTGAGATGCGGTCAAAAACCCAAAGAGCGCACCAATTTTCACCATGTTGGCAACGCCATACATCAGGGCGGACCGGTTGGTGAAGACCAAGCGAAAACCCTCCACAATGATAGTCGGGCGAAAGGCTCGACGGTTTTCCGGTTTCAGTGTTTCTGGCAATCGGACAGCGACCCAAACCAGTGTAAAAGTGGCGATGACCACCATCGCGAGATAAATCCACTGCCAAGGGCCCACCAAAATGATCAATTGGCCAAACGCTGGCGCTAAGACCGGCATGACCATAAAGACCATCATAATTAAGGACATGACTTCCGCCATGGCCCGGCCAGCGAAGCTATCGCGCACCATTGAAAGGGCGACAACACGGGTTGCACCCGCGCCAACGCCCTGAATGATCCGCATGGCGATCATTGCGGTAAAGCTTTCAGTCATCGAACCCAGCAGAGCTGCGATGATGTAAATGACAACGCCGATGAAGAACGTCCGCCGACGCCCAATCGCATCGCATAGTGGCCCAAAAAACAGTTGGCTGATGCCAAACCCGATAAGAAAGCTGGTAATTACATATTGCCGGTGGTTTTCGCTGGCGACCGCAATAGCGTCCCCAATTTCGGGGAGTGCGGGCAACATAATATCAATCGCCAACGCGTTTAGCGCCATCACAAGGGCCGCAAGGGCGATAAATTCAAAACGGTTATCTTGGATATTCAGCTTCGCGAATTTCATGCATTCTCCGGTGTGGAATAAATCTCAGCCACGAAAAGAGGCTGCAGACCGTGGGTTTTAAAATTTTTGGTGATTGTCGGGCCAAAGAATTGCGGCGGACATCAATAATCATTTTTTCAAACAATGTCAGTTGGAAACGAGATTTGCAATAGGTTTGACCAATTGGTTTGACACATGCAGGGGATCAGCGTAGCGGTGGGATTTCCCGCATCTTTGATGGTCTTCTAATGATCAAGGTTCCCTATGCTTACCGCTTTTGAAAATATCCTGCCCATCTTTGCGATTGTTATGCTTGGATTTGGCTTGCGCAAAAGTAATTTTGTTGCGGCGGACAAATGGCAGATCGTCGACGAACTGTGTTTTTGGATATTGTTTCCCGCTCTTTTGGCCAGCACCATGATCAATGCGGATTTCAGCCAAATCGAATTGGGCGCCGTTTCCATTGTCATGTTGTTGGCGGTGTTTTTAACAACGATGGTGCTGTTGGCGATACGCCCAGTTTTGGTGCGGTTTTGGGGAACGAAGAACCCACAATATACGACCATTTTTCAAACCGTTAGCCGATATCATGGCTTCATTGCCTTAGCAATTGTACTGGAGCTATTTGGCGATGCTGGTGCGGCGGTAATCGCGTTATCATTTGCGGTTCTGGTGCCGATTAATCAGTTCGTCAACATTGTTGTTCTGGTGGCGTTTGCTGACGGAAAATCGTTCAGCTTGAAGCACGTTATGCTGACGGTTTTTAAAAACCCCATCTTTTTAGCCGCAATTATTGGATTGCTGATCAGCTTGACGGGTGTTCCCGTGTGGAAGCCAATTATCACCATGGCTGATTTGCTGGGGAAGGCAGCGCTTGGGCTAAGCCTGTTGGCGCTGGGTGCTGGGCTAAGTTTGAAAGCCGCGCTGAGCCCCAGCAAGGAAATGTGGGCGGGGGTGCTTGGTCGTTTGTTGGGGGTGCCGATTTTAACTGGCACGCTTTGCTTCATATTTGGCCTCAACGGTATGTCAGCACAGGTGTTGCTGATTTTGGCTTCTGTACCTGCTGCGATGAACGGCTATGTCTTGGCCAAGAAAATGGGCGGCGATGCAGGGCTATATTCTGCGACATTGACCGTGCAAACGGTCGTTTCATTCCTCACCGTGCCGATTGCTATTTGGGTGGGTGACGTTTATTTCGCTTGAGCCGCTGATTGTTTTGGTTGGGGCGCTGATTTTGCAAGTTGCATCAGGGCAAGCGAAAGCAAGCCGCAGACAACAAATCCCAAACAAACCGGCAAAATGCTACCATCATAAAAATACCCGATGCTCGCGCCCACAAGTGCGCCACCTGCTGTTTGGAAAAAACCAATGGTTGATGACGCTGTTCCTGCGACTTTGCCCAAGGGCTGCATGGCAGCAGTAATTTGGTTGGTGCCTGCAAAACCAAAGCAAAGCATGATTGGTTGGTGAAGCCCAACAAATAGCCAAAGTGGAAGTGTAGTCATCTGCCAGGCTGCGATGGCCCAAATGGAGGCGAGAATGACAAAGCCGCAATTGGCGATAAAGGCAATCCGCTCAGGTCCAAATTTCACGACAATCCGGGCGTTGATCAGCGATGCTATGGCCAAATTTGATGCGGTGAGTGCAATCATCAACGGATAGATCGGCCCAAGATTGTAGATGTCGAGATAGATTAAGGGCGAAATACCCAAAAATCCCAGCAACGTTCCAAGCAAGAACATATTGGCGAATGTGAGGGCGATTGAATATTTCGTGCGAAGTACGAGGCCGAAATTGCGCATTATCGGTTTGAATGAAAACGGACTTCTTTGAGCGTCGGGTAGTGTTTCTGGCAATCGAAAATAGGCCCACGTTAAAGTTATGATCGCCATCATAGCCATAAATAGGAATGTGAAATGCCAGGTTGTGACCAAGATGATGGCTTGGCCAAGGCTAGGGGCGATAATTGGCATAGCCATGAAGATCATCATGATGAATGACATGATCTGAGCCATCGCACGACCTTCAAAACTGTCACGCACAATGGCCATTGCTATGACCCTCGAGGCCCCGGCGCCAAGCCCTTGGATGAAGCGCAATGCCAATAGCCATGTGAAATCGGGTGCCCAAGGCGCAGCTGCGACAGGGATCATAAAAAGGACGATACCGATGAAGACCGTTGGACGACGCCCAATAGAATCAGAAAGAGGCCCATAAAACAGTTGGCTTATGCCAAACCCAGCCAAATAAAGCGTAAGGACAAATTGCTGATCATTTGCGCTCGCTGCGCCTAGTTCCGCTCCAATAATGGGCAGGGCAGGCAGCATAATATCAATGGCAACCGCGTTCAGGGCCATCAATAGAGCGATAAGAATTATGAATTCAACTTTGTTGGTTTTTGGATTTATGCGCATGGCAGATCGCCTTGGTGGATGGGGTGCCATGAGGATGATTGGCGGACATGTTAAACACAAGCCCGCCGATATCTAATTTATTTATTTTTTGGCATATCGCCGTTGATGACGTAGGCGAGAATTTGGATTGCTTGTTGAGGCGTTTCGATCACGGCTAGGGCCGCCGCATCAACTTCCTTCAATGCATGTTGGTGGTCTTCACCATGCATGATGACCAGTGGCGTGCCATTTGCAGCGGCAAAGCCTGCATCAAATGCAGCGTTCCACTGTTTGTATTTGTCGCCGAACCGCACAATCACCAAGTCTGCTTCTTCGATCAATGTGCGGGTGCGGATGGCGTTTAGTTTTGCGCCTTTGTGGTCGTGCCAAAACTTTTTGTCTTCTGCGCCCATAATCGCCACGCCGCAATCATCGCTTGAAGCGTGATCGGTGTTTGCGGATGTAAATGAAACCGCGAGGCCAGCAGCTTGTGCGCCAGCCTCAATGGTTTCACGCCAATCCGAGTGAATTTCGCCAGAAAGATAAACGGTCCAGTGACGTGACATTAATTAGCTCGCTTCTTTTACGGCGATGCCGTTCGTAGTGAGGTGGGTTTGCAATTCGCCAGCTTGGAACATCTCACGAATAATGTCGCACCCGCCAACAAACTCGCCTTTAACGTAAAGCTGAGGGATGGTTGGCCAATTTGTGTAGGCCTTAATGCCGTCGCGCAGCTCGTCGCTTTCCAGCACGTTCGCGCTTGCATATTCCACACCAAGATAGCTCATGATTTGCACAACTTGGCCAGAGAAGCCACACTGCGGAAAGTCAGGTGAGCCCTTCATAAACAAAAATACATCATTGTTTTTTATCTGCTCGTCGATGAATGCGTTGATGTCGCTCATAGTAAATGTCCTTTGGGTCTTCTTGTAGTGGCCGGAAGGGGCCGCACACTAAATGTGAACACACTAAATGTGAAAGTGTTTGTCCACTATTTAGAATATCGGCGTTCAATTGTCGAGAATGATGGCATCACCATTTTTTGCTTGTAATTGCACTTGGGCAATGAACGCTTGAATTGCTTGTTCTGGATAGTCCAACAACTCGCCGATGCGACGCTCTCGCTGAAGGTGCCATCCGGGTCCGTCTACTTCGTAGTCTGCGCGAATTTCCATAAATTCTTCTACTCGGTTTTCCTCACCGGGAAGAAAGTAAAATGCAGGTTCTGGCCAGATCACGTTTGTTGGCAAGTGGTCTTTCTGCGTTAAATAGAAGTTTTTGGTCCAGTCATGCCACTCAAATCGACAAATGATGCCTGCTTCAACGTGGGGGGCAAAGGCTTCGATCGGGTCCATATCTTGAAACCAAGCGAGCCGCTTTTCGCCCTTAAGCATCAGTTCTAATTCACGTCCAGTATGTGGTCCTATATCGGTCGAATATTCGATTGGGTCGGTTTCCATATCCAAAACAGGCATGGTGCCACCCCCACGGGTATCCACGGTGCGTTCACCAATGATGTTAAACCCACGGGTTTCGTAAAACATTGCTGCGGCCAGGCTAGATTCAAGCACAAGTTTTTCTGGGCGTGACTGGAGTAGATTGGCAATGGCGCGGGACATGAGGCGGCTAGCGATATTTTTGCCTTGGTGGTCGGGATCAACGAATAGGCCATAGAGTTCATTATTCCGGTAGCCGCAAAAGGCCAACGGTTTGTCGTTTTCGTCTACTGCGACGGTGAAAATCTCGCCCTTTTTTGCACTCTCTACATAACCATTTCCATCCAAGCCATGGGCCCAACTTTCACGCTGGGTTTGGGTGAGTAACTCATCCGTGGTCGCCAATATCGCGCGGCGATGGATGTCGGCCATGGCAGCACTATCTTCTTCGTCCCAAGGACGGATGATGACGCCGTTGTCCCAAGGGTTCATGATGTGTTTCATGACAATTGTTCTTTGATCCAAGGATGGTTGAAGAAGTCAGATTCGGTTTCAAACAGCACAGCGTCCCAACCGTGTTGCTTGGCCGCATCGATATTCTTTTGGCTGTCGTCAAAGAATAATGGTTCTTCAGATTGTGGGCCGAGCTTTTCATTTACGCGTATGAAGAAATTATCTTCAGGCTTTACCGCCCTGAGGCGTGCGGCATAAAAAATTCGGTCAAAGATATGGTTGAACCGCAGTTCGCGCCAAAGATGGAAAGCGCGTAAATGTTCTTGGTTCGTCGCCAGATGCACCTGCACGTCGGCGCTTCTTTGCAGACGCTTAATGCCTTGCAGAAGCGTGTAGTTTAAGGGCGTATCATTTTCAAACCAATAGGCGATGAGGTCAAGACTATCGATTTTTGCGCCTATGCTGGGCAGGAATTCGTCCAGAGCTTCAACGAGGGGTCGATCACCTCGGATAATGGGTGCAAAGTTTTCAAATCGGAAAAATTGATTGAAAATGTCGCGATCAATCCCGAAATCCATTTCGATATGCTCACTCCAAACCCGGCGTTTGGCTGGATCGGGGTGAAACATCGAATGAATAAGCACCCCATCCACATCGAATAAGACAGTGCGCACCGAATTATTCCGGTGCGTTGGTTTTAAGCGCTAGGGCGTGCAGTGAGCCATCGTCTAGCACTGCCTTAAGGGCGGCATTGACCATTTGGTGTTGCTGCACGCGTGATTTGCCTTTGAATGCATCTGCGACCACGGTGGCTGTATAGTGATGGCCGTCGTCGGTTTCGGCGTGTACATTCGCGCCCGGAATAGCGTCAGTGATCAAACGTTCAATTTCTGCGGTACCAATAGACATGTTTATGCCAATTCCTTTTGGTTTCGTCCGGCTACTCGGCCGCTTCCACTGCCATATAGTCAGGGAACCAACTTTCATGCGCCGCACGCATATCATCAATTTTCAGACTAACAGCGTCGCCCACCGTTAGGTGATCGCCGCCCACGGTTCCAAGCTTGGTGATTGTTACACCTTGCTTTGAAGCGCTTGCCAGAATTGAGTCGATATTAGCAGATTTTGCGGTGATGCAATAGCGTGCTTGGTCTTCACCGAACAGATTTTCAAGGCTTGTCGCTGCGTCCACTTTTGCGCCGATATTGCCAGCAATTGCCATTTCGGCGAGTGCAACGACCAAGCCACCGTCGGACAAATCATGCGACGCTGTCAGCAATTCGTCGTCGATCAGGTTGCGTACGAACGCGCCGTTTTTGGCTTCTTCTTCCAAATCAACGGCTGGTGCATCGCCTTCAACCCGGTCAAGGCAATCGCGCAACAAGGCGGATTGGCCGAGGTGGGTCCCATTTTTACCAACTAAAAGAATGACATCTCCTTGCATTTTGAAGTCTTGAGTCATCATTTTTGACCAGTCGGCCATCAAGCCAACGCCGCCAATTGCAGGTGTTGGCAAAATGCCGATGCCATTTGTTTCGTTGTAAAGTGACACGTTGCCTGAAACGATTGGGAAGTCGAGCGCGCGACACGCATCGCCAATGCCGAGAATGGATTGGGCGAACTGTTCCATGATTTCTGGCTTTTCTGGATTGCCAAAATTCAAGTTGTCAGTTGATGCCAATGGAAGCGAACCGACGGCGCAAAGATTTCGCCAGCATTCCGCAACGGCTTGCTTGCCGCCTTCGCGTGGATTTGCTTCGCAATAGCGTGGCGTTACATCAACGGAAAAGGCGAGGGCCTTTTTGCCGTCAGCACCTTCAACACGCACAACACCCGCGTCGCCACCCGGAAGTTGCACGGAGTTACCTTGGATGAGCGTATCATATTGTTCCCAAACCCAACGACGGGAGGCACCATTTGCATTGCCAATAAGGGTAAGCAGTGATTTTTCAATGTCTAGATCGGCTGGAACATCGCCAAGCGCTGGCGGCGCAGGGTATTCAGACCGTGGACGATCATATTCAGGGGCTTCATCGCCAAGATCTTTGATTGGCAAGTTCGCCACTTCAATACCGTCATGAATGCAGCGGAAGCGCAAATCGTCGGTTGTTTTACCAACGATGGCGAAATCCAACTCCCACTTGGTGAAGACGGCTTTGGCCACATCTTCTTTTGCTGGGTCAAGCACCATGAGCATACGCTCTTGGCTTTCTGAGAGCATCATCTCATAGGGCGTCATGTTCTCTTCGCGTGTTGGCACATCGTTGAGGTTCAGTTCAACCCCGAGATTGCCTTGCGCGCCCATTTCCACCGCAGAACAGGTGAGGCCAGCCGCGCCCATGTCTTGAATGGCGATCACCGCGCCGGTGTCCATCAGTTCAAGGCAAGCTTCAAGCAGGCATTTTTCTGTGAATGGATCACCCACTTGAACAGTTGGGCGTTTCTCATCAATGTCATCGCCAAATTCGGCAGATGCCATCGTCGCGCCACCAACGCCATCGCGTCCGGTTTTCGCGCCAAGATAAACGATGGGGAGCCCTACGCCTTTAGCAGCGCATAAGAAGATTTTATCGGTATCGAGCAAGCCAGCCGCAAAGGCATTCACGAGGATGTTGCCATTGTAACGCGCATCGAATTCAACTTCGCCGCCAACGGTGGGCACGCCGAATGAGTTGCCATATCCGCCGACACCCTCAACAACGCCAGACACAAGGTGGCGTGTTTTTTCGTGCTCCGGTGCGCCGAAACGCAAAGCGTTCATGGCCGCAATCGGTCGCGCACCCATAGTGAACACGTCGCGCAAAATGCCGCCAACGCCAGTTGCTGCGCCTTGGTATGGTTCAATGAACGAAGGGTGGTTGTGGCTTTCCATTTTGAAAACCACCGCTTGGCCGTCACCAATGTCGACAACACCGGCATTTTCGCCCGGCCCGTGGATAACGCGCTCGCCTTTGGTGGGCAGCGTTTTAAGCCAAAGTTTTGATGACTTGTAAGAACAGTGCTCGTTCCACATGGCCGAGAAAATGCCAAGCTCAGTGTAAGTCGGCTCGCGACCGATCAGCTCAAGAATTTTGGCATATTCTTCATCATTGATGCCGTGTTCTGCGATCAAGTCTTTGGTGATTTCGATATCTTGATTTTTCAACATTTAAGCCACCGCTTTTACAAGGCTGTCAAAGATGTAGCGGCCTTGAATGCCGCCATGTGCATTTTCGATCAAGTTTTCAGGATGAGGCATCATGCCGAGCACATTGCCGCGCTCGTTCATTATTCCAGCAATATTGTCGATGGAGCCATTTGGATTTGCTGCGACACTGGTGTTGCCGTCGGCGTCGCAATAGCGGAAAGCAATGCGGTCTTGGTCTTGAAGTTGTTTTAGCCCGTCTGGGTCAATTGTGTAATTGCCATCATGGTGGGCAATGGGGCAGGGCACGACGGGATGATCAGCATATTGGTTGGTGAACGCGCTGATGGTATTTTCTGCTTTTAAATGAATCGTTTTGCACAAAAACTTCAAGTCTCGGTTGCGCATCAACGCGCCGGGAAGAAGCCCGGCTTCAGTGAGAATTTGAAAGCCGTTGCAAACACCCAAAGTTAGGCCGCCAGCATCGGCGTGTTTTTTAACCGCTTTAAGGGCTGGTGAGCGTGCGGCGATTGCGCCAGCACGCAAATAATCGCCATATGAAAATCCGCCGGGGATCACAACCAAATCGACCTTTGGAATATCCGCTTCGCCATGCCAGATCGCATGGGGCTTGGTTCCAGTAATGTTTTCAAGTGCGGTTAGCATATCTCGGTCGCGGTTTAGACCGGGAAAGAGAATGACAGCTGATTTCATGTTCAGTCCCCATTGGGTGTGCGTGCTGTACCAATCAGCTGCGCATCTTATCGATGGCGCTGAGAATTGCCTTTCTTTGACGGAATTTGAGGGCAAAAAGCAAGAGGCCCAGTGTTGAACTGAGCCTCTTTTTTATAGTTTGTGACGTTTTCTTGTGTGCTTATTCAGCTGGCGAACCATATTTGATTGGTTGGTCAGGTTTTGAGCGGCTTTGCGGCAAGCTTGCCCACGCTGGGCGGGTGAACAAGAAATGTCCGAAATTGATCTTCTGCACAACCCAATAAGCGATCAATGGGGTGATTAATGCGATGAGCATTGTAACGATGCTCAATAGTGTCGTGTCCGTCACTAAATTGAACTTGACCAAAATGGTGCGGGCAATTCCCATCGGTAAAACGAATGCCACATAAATGACCAACGAACGTTTGCCAATATAGCTGAGCCAGCCCATCCATTTTACTTTGGTGAGCAATCCTGCGCCAACGCATAAGGCGAGCGTTCCGATAAGCGCTAGTACAATTTTGATGACCGGTATTTCTGCCAATCCCATGGTGAAGTGTCCCGGTTCGGCGACGAAGCCGGGCGTGAAAACCAATGCGCCATTTGCAAGTGCCCAAATGGCCAAGATAGCCAGTGCAGCTTTGGGCGCGTTCATCGCTTTGTCAACGACATTGAAAATGAACGGGGCGAATGCATAGCCTGCGTAAAAGAACACATAGTAGCGCGCGAATTGGTCGAGCGCGTAACTTTGCGTATCCAGTTGCGCCAAGTTAAGAGCCGCAGCGCCTGCAAATGCGAGCCAGTGCGGGATGCGCAATTCCATAAGAACTTTGGTTGCAAGGCTGGTCAGTGCCAAAACATAGATGAACCACAACACGCCATAAGGCTGAATTACGGCCCACCCTAAAGCCTCTAGCGCCATTCCGGGGTCGCGTGATGCTATGCCCACTTTAAGCACGATGTGAATGATGGCCCACAGCACATAGAAGTATAAATAATGCACGGCGCGACGGTCCGCGAATTTTGCCCATGGACGGGCAATAACACTGGCGAGGAACAAGCCGGAGATCAAAAAGAACTCAGGCATACGGAATGGTGTCGCAAATCCAATGACATAGTGTAACGCACCAATATTGTTGGTGGCTTCACCTGCGCTATTGGTGGCGTACAACATTACAACCAAAAGAATTGATATGCCTTTGGCGGCATCAACCCAATCAAGACGTTGGCTCTGGCTCATTCTAACGCTCCTCAATACTAATGCGTTGAGGTCAATTTACCAGATTTGAATGAATGGAACGATCACGAGAATGCGATCTTGGCGATTTTCGTAAAGGGTGATTAATTATTAGTGTAAATGCGTAAAGTTGTTCGTAAACCTTACGCTGTCGACTTGCGTGGGGCTAAACTGGCAAAGACGCGTAAGCGCCAACCCACACACCCATGGCGAGAAAAAACATAATGGATAGTGCGATTGATTTAAGCATAGTGTCCTCGTTGCTCAAGATTGAATTGTGTTCATATCTTGGCAAGTTAACGATTTGATAACTGAAAGGTTCCGCCAAATGTGGCAAAAAAGTGGAAATTAATCCCGCAGCTCGATTGAATAGTTTTCAATCACTGTGTTGGCAAGCAGTTTTTCGCACATTTTCACAATTTTAGCTTCGGCTTCTTCTTTGGATGATGCGTTCACATTCAGGTCAAAGATTTTACCCTGGCGGACACCGTCAACACCATCAAAACCCAAGCTGCCCAATGCACCTTCAATTGCCTTACCCTGTGGGTCCAAGACACCATTTTTCAACGTAACAAAAACACGTGCGTTCATTGTTCTAACCATTCAATTTATTTAGTGGCTCCAAGGCCATAGGAAAAAGGCCCGTTATTTCACCAAACGTGGGCCAGTGGTCAAAGCATTGTCTGTTTCAACAAGAATGCCAAGTCGACGCGCGACTTCGCGGTAGCTGTCCACAAGACTGCCTGTTCCCTGACGGAAAACATCTTTGTCCAGTTTTTCTTTGGTTTTTACGTCCCACAAGCGGCAATTGTCTGGGGAAATTTCATCCGCCAAAACAATGCGCATTGTGTCGTCTTGATAAAGGCGACCACATTCAATTTTGAAATCAACAAGCTGAATGCCGGCGCCCATGAAGAGACCAGAAAGAAAATCATTGACCCGCACGGCGAGTGTCATGATGTCATCAAGCTCTTGTGGGTTGGCCCAACCAAACGCTGTGATGTGTTCTTCAGAAACGATAGGATCGTTCAATGCATCGTCTTTATAGTAGAATTCGATGATGGAACGGGGCAGGCGTGTACCTGATTCCAAGCCAAGTCGTGGGCAGATCGATCCTGCGGCCACGTTGCGCACGACAACCTCAACTGGGATAATTTCGACTTCACGGATCAATTGCTCGCGCATATTCATGCGGCGCACAAAATGGGTCGGTATGCCCAACTCATTCAATTTCGTGAAGATGTGTTCTGAAATTCGATTGTTCAGAACGCCTTTGCCTTCAATGACTTCATGCTTGGCGCCATTTCCAGCGGTGGCATCGTCTTTAAAATGTTGCACAAGTGTGCCGGGTTCAGGGCCCTCATATAGAGTTTTGGCCTTGCCCTCGTAAATTTTGCGACGACGGTTCATCTGGTTCCCCGTGATTCTGATCAGGATTGAAGCTTTGTCCGCTTATTGCGCCTTTTTGGGGCAAAAAAGCAAGAGATTTATCGCCGAATGGTTGATGCTGAGGGCTGTGATCCAAAGAAATTGACACCAATCAAGACGAATTTGGACATTTGAACTATAATTGAGGGCGAAATCGAACTTTGTATCGTTGATTTATTCGCCCATTCGCACTATTTCGTTTGTAACGAGGCCATTGGGCTTCATCCTTTTAATCGGAGACCAACATATGTCCGGACTTGATGATCGTAAAAAGGCTGAAGAAGCCAGATATGCGCATGACGAAGCGCTGAAGTTTAAAATTGAAGCGCGACGCAACAAGCTGTTGGGTCAATGGGCTGCCGGGCAAATGGGTATTTCTGCTGCGTCTGAAATTGACGCGTATGCGGCAGCGGTCATCGCATCTGACTTTGAAGAAGCAGGTGACGAAGACGTTTTCCGCAAAGTTCGCGGCGATTTCGATGCGAAAAATGTGGCAATGTCTGACGATGACCTTCGAGCGAAAATGAGAAGCCTATACGTTGAGGCTGAAGAGCAGGTCAAAGCGACCAACTAGTCGCTCAATTGCTGATCGAGTTTTTAGGCCCCGTCTTTGGCGGGGCCTTTTTTGTGACTTGGTTGTAACTGCTCGTCCTTGCGTTGAAGCGTATTGTCTCTTTGCCTAAACATGCAGGTGAAGAACGTTTTGTCAGACACATGACGAAGCAGAATGGAAATTGCTGCAGTGGCGACGATGGCAAATACGAGCCGACCGGCAAGAACGCCATAAACATCAGCGCCAATTGATATCACGAGAATGGTGTCTTCAATTACGCTATGCGCGAAGCCCATGAACACACATGATAGAAATACCTGCCGTGGTGAGACGGTGCCCGACTGTGCTTCCCGGATGAGAAGGCCTGCGCCATAGGAAATTCCCAAAAACAATCCGACTGCGGTGAGATGCCCAGCTTCGCCTTTAATGCCAGCAATCCTTAAAAACGGCGAAAGTGACTTCATCAACAAGGCCAGCACGCCGGTTACTTTGAGGAGTTCGAGGCCCCAAGACAGTCCGACAAGGATGATAAGCATCCAGATCATGGTTTCCATAAGACCCCGGAAAAACTCGATCCAATCAGGTGTGGCGCTCATCGGAATCCAAGCCGGGTTAACTGGCGCTGACAACCAGCCTGTTGCGGCAAGGATATGGTGCAGCACGAAGGCGTAGATCAGGCCACCCAAGACGCGCAGCACTGTGGTTGTGATCATGCCTGGACCTGCCATCTGAATGATCTTTTGCTCCATAGGCAACCCATGGGCGAACAGGATGAGTGCCGAGAATACCGTTACATCCGCTCCAGACAGGGACGATACTGGAACGAGGGTGAAAATTATGGGAATGGCACCCCAAATGCCGACAAGCATTGCGGTCATCCAAACAAGGCCGAGTTCTGAGGGCAGCCCTACCAAATTCATGACGGGTGCAAAGGTGGGCGCTACGGCCTTGATCGCACCCATCCGCCACAAAAGTTCGGTTATGATCATGATTGGCACCATGACCCGCACGAGCATCCAATAGATTTCAAGTGATTGCTTTGTGTTGCGAAAGATCGTCGTCAAAATTGCCATTCGGGGCTCCGTTCGGGTTGCCTCAAACACCTATCCCGACCATGTTCGAATTTGTGGTCAAAGATTGCGCTTGTTTGCAATTTTATTGCAAGGCGACTGATTGCGGATATACTTGCAAAATGGATCGCATCGACCGGAAAATCTTAAATCTTATGCAGCGCGACGCTTCGCGCACCAATGTTGATATGGCGGATGAGGTTGGCTTGTCACCCTCGACTTGCTTGCGCCGTGTTCAGCGGTTGCACAAATCAGGCATAATCGAGCGAATTGTCGCGATCCTAAACCCCGTGAAGGCACAACGCTTGATCAAGGCCATGGTTACGGTGGAACTGAAATTGCACGGCGAACAGCATATGCGTCGTTTTTTAGACACGGCGGTCACGCAAGAGGCTGTTTCGCATGCCTATGCTGTTACCGGCGCAACGGATGTCGTTTTGATGCTTCGTTTGAAGGACATGGAAGAATTCGACGCGCTTTGTGACGATCTATTCCGCGATCAGAACAATGTTGCTCGCTTTTTCACGATGATCGTCATCCGGACCGCAAAAGAAGAAACAGCGATCCAGCTTTGAGTGCGAAGCAATCTTTGTATCTGTTTCAGTGGCGATCAAAATGATCGCTAAGTCGCCCTAACGGCCGCTCGGTTGCTTTTATAAGCTAGCCTGCTACCATGTTGCATAGCGGATACCCCGCAAAACAATAATTGAATCGCTAAATGAAAAGCCCGGCCTTAACGGGCTAAGGCCGATTCTGTGAGGAGAATTCTTGACTGATACACCTAACGACCAAAACGTGGATGTGCCTCATCCCGTTGAAACTGACTTTGAAATCGGGCAGGACAATGTGAGGCCATTTGGCTTTGATATCCACAATCCAGTCTTTGCCATTTCAAGTGTTGCCATCGTCGCCTTCGTTATCATCACGCTGATGTTGCAAGGCCAAGCCACCGAATTTTTTGGATGGCTGCGCCCATTCCTTACATCAACATTTGACTGGTTCTTCCTCAGCGCAGCGAACATATTTGTGCTTTTCTGCCTGTTCCTTATGGTTTCACCCATGGGCAAAATCCGTCTGGGCGGCAAAGAGGCGCGACCGGATTATAGCTATCTGGGTTGGTTCGCGATGCTGTTTGCTGCGGGCATGGGCATTGGCCTTATGTTCTTTGGTGTTTCAGAACCCATGTCGCATTTTGCCTCTTCCATTGGCGGAACAACAATGGAAGCTGGTAGTCGCGCCGACTGGGCACCGCTTGGCGGCGCAGCTGGTGATGCAATTGCCGCGCGTGATCTTGGTATGGCTGCAACCATTTTCCACTGGGGACTTCACCCATGGTCAATTTATGCCGTCGTCGCGCTTTCGTTAGCGTTCTTCAGCTTTAACAATGGCTTGCCGTTGACTTTGCGTTCCGCGTTTTACCCAATTTTGGGCGAGCGAGTGTGGGGCTGGCCGGGCCATGTCATCGATATCCTTGCGGTGTTCGCAACCTTGTTCGGTTTGGCGACTTCGCTTGGCTTCGGGACAGAGCAAGCATTGGCTGGTTTCAACTTCTTGTTTGGCTGGGGCACTGGTAATATTGCTAAGATCGTGCTCATTTCGATTATTACCGCATTGGCAACCATCTCAGTGATCCGTGGCCTTGATGGCGGGGTTAAGATCTTGTCTGAGATCAATATTGGCCTGGCTGTTCTATTGCTGTTGTTCATCATCATTGTTGGGCCGACGATGCTCATCATTGAAACGATCATCTCTGGTGGTATTGCGTACGCCCGCGAAATCATCCCGCTTTCTAATCCGTTCGGACGCGAAGATGCGAACTTCTCACAGGGCTGGACGGCGTTTTACTGGGCTTGGTGGATCTCCTGGTCACCATTTGTCGGCATGTTTATTGCGCGGGTTTCGCGGGGTCGCACAGTGCGTGAATTCCTAGCTTGTGTTATCATCATCCCGATGCTGGCCAGTGTTATTTGGATGGGTGCATTTGGTGGTACGGCTGTGTCGCAAGTGATGGCCGATGCTGCTGCCCCTGTGCTTGGTGTTGCGCAAGAGCTCAAGCTCTTCGTTATGCTTGAACAATTGCCGCTTGCTTCTGTGACGTCGCTATTGGGCATTATGCTCGTACTGGTGTTCTTTGTGACGTCGTCGGACTCCGGTTCGCTGGTTATCGACACGATCACAGCAGGTGGTAAGACTGGCGCGCCAGTTCCTCAACGTGTTTTCTGGTGTGTCTTTGAAGGTGTCGTCGCGGCAACACTGCTACTTGTGGGTGGTAAAAGTGCGCTTACTGGGTTGCAAGCAATGGCCGTTTCAACGGGCTTCCCGTTCACCATTGTGCTGTTAGCAATGTGCGTTAGCCTTTACCTTGGTATGCGCAGTTACGTTAAAGCAAAAATGTAAAACTCAGCGCGGCCCCTGTATTTCGGGGGCCGCGTTGCCAATCAGATGTACTAGCGTTGTTGCATCGTAAGTGCGGCATAGATTGCCTGTTCGGCCTACAAATTTCCTTTCGAGTATATTGCATTTCTTTTGCGTTTTGTTTTGCGCTGTGCTGACATCGCAAGAAACGTGAAGGTAGTTTGGGCGCTATATGGCGATCTTTCAAAATGTGACATTTAGAAAACTGTTCGGCGCCCAGTTGATTGCTCTGGCGGGCACTGGTCTGACCACCATTGCATTGGCCTTGCTGGCATTTGAAATCGCGGGAGATCGTGCCGGGTTGGTGTTGGGCACCGCGCTGGCAATCAAAATGATTGCCTATATATTTTTTGCGCCTGTTGTTGGTGGCCTCGTAAGGCCCGAGGGACGAAAACGGCTTTTGGTCATATTGGATTTGGCCCGTGCGGCCTGTGTGCTGTTTTTGCCATTCGTGGTGTTTGAGTGGCAGATTTATGTTTTGATCTTTGTGCTCAATGCTTGTTCGGCTGGATTTACCCCGACCTTTCAATCGATTATTCCTCAATTGTTTAAAGATGAGGAAGATTACACCAAGGCGCTGAGCATGGCGCGTTTGGCTTATGATTTGGAAAATCTATTAAGCCCGACAATTGCAGCAGCGCTGCTGTTGTTCGTGAGTTTTGACATTTTCTTTGTCGCGAATGCGGGTGCATTTGTCATTTCGGCTGGATTGGTGATGTCAGCAACTTTGCCGAAAATAATTGACATGCAAGACAAAGCCTTGAGTGTGAAAGACAAGATTTCCCAAGGTTTCAAAATTTACCGAAAGACGCCCCGCCTTCGGGGGATGTTGGCCATGTTTTTTGTGGTTTCCGCTGCTGGCGCAATGGTGATCGTCAATACGATTGTTTTGGTGCGTGTGCAGTTTGGTGGTGATGAGAGCATGGTTGCCATCGCGATGGGCGCGTTTGGGCTGGGCTCGCTTGTTGCGGCGCTTATGGTGCCACGATTGGTAAGCCGATTGGGTGATCAGGCAATTATGCGGCGTGGCGGATGGTTGCTGGGCATTATGCTTTTGCTTGGCGCGTATGTGGGCCAGTTCGAACTGCTACTTTTAACATGGTTTGTTTTGGGCATAGGCTATTCACTGGTGCAAACGCCCGCGGGGCGGGTGCTGCGACGTTCGGCAAACGACGAGGATTTACCAAAGCTTTTTGCCGCCCAGTTCACATTAAGCCACGCCTGTTGGTTGGTGAGTTATCCACTGGCCGGGTGGCTGGCGAACGAATTTGGTTTCCAATTTGCGTTTATGCTGTTTGCTGTGGTGTCCTTGGTGATGATGTTCTGGTCGCAGCAGACTTGGCAAACCGATGAGCCAACACAAATTCTGCATCAGCATGATGAGCTTTATCACGATCATTTGCACTATCACGGACCACACCATCAACATGTCCACGAGGGATGGGAGGGGCCGGAGCCCCACAAACATCCACACATGCATGAGGCGGTGCGCCACAGCCATACTTATGTAATTGATGGTCACCACACCCAATGGCCAGCACGCACCAATTAGCGCATCGGCTTAGATTTTTTTCATCAGGTTGGCGAATGCCATAAGGCCTTCGGGCCAAGGACCAAAACCAGCGCTTGGATTAACATGGCCGAGTTCGCCCGCATTGTTAAAGGCAGAGCCCCAAGCGGCTGCCATTTCTGCCGACGCTTCGACTTCGCAAAACGGATCGTTTGAAGATGCAATTAGCGTTGAGGGAAAAGGCAATGGATCGCGTGGAATTGGCGCAAAGCCCATGATTTGCTTTGGTATGCCTTTTTTGCGATCTAGGTCTGGCGCTGCGACAAGCAATGCACCGACAACTTTAGTGTCGACGAGCTTCTTAGCTGTATGGGCAATTGCAATATTGCCCAGAGAGTGGCCAACCAAAACAACTGGCCGGGTCGCCATCATGATGGCTTGCAAAATGTTTTCGACCCATTTGTCTTTATCTGGTTTGTTCCAGTTTTCCTGTTCGACAAATCGTGCATTAGCCATTTTTTGAACCCAACCATGTTGCCAATGGCCTTCGGGTGAACCCTGATATCCGGGGATGATCAATATGTCTGCTTCTGATATTTTCATACTGCCTTTGGTGCATAATTTGTGACACCTGCGCAAGCAAAATTGAGAATACACCAAACAGAAAGTTGCTTGACATATGCGTAAGTAAATACTAACGGTTAGTAATGACTTACGAATTAAACACAGAACAATCAAATCAAATGTGGATGGCCCTTGGTGATCCGACGCGTCGCACGATTTTTGAAATCGTGTCTGCAAAGCAGCAGGGCGTGCAAGAAATCGCGGACCGATTGCCGGTGACTAGGCCAGCGGTTTCCCAACACTTAAAACTGTTGGATGACGCAGGCTTGGTGTGTGGGAAAAAGGTTGGCCGTCAGCGAATTTATTCGGCCAACCCTCAAGCATTAGGTGAGTTGAGGAACTGGCTAGACCGTTATTGGACACAGACAATGCACAATTTTGCTGAAGCAGCAGACAAGGATGAGGAAAGTAAATATGATTGAACCCATAGTCGTTGATGTAACAACTAAAAAATCACCACACGAAGCATTTCAATTCTTTGTTGAGCAAATGCATAAATTTTGGCCTTTAGCTCATTCGATCGGCGATAACCCAAGGACTGGCCTTGTCATGGAATTGAAAGAAGGCGGCAGTTGGTATGAAGTTTGCGGTGAACAGCGCTGTGAGTGGGGACGTGTACTGAGCTTTGTACTAGGTAAAAGTATCTCGTTAGCTTGGCATCTGGATGCTGAATGGAATTTTGACCCAGACACATATACCGAGCTTTTGTTGACGTTCGAACCATCAGGGGATGGCTGTGCCGTTCGCCTTACCCATTCTGAGTTGGATCGATATGGGGAAACTGCACAGACCGTGCGCAGCGATCTTTCGGCACCAACTGGATGGCCAGATATTATGGGCTCATTCGCGCAAGTCGCCTAAGTACTTTTGTTGGCTCGGCGGGCAAAAATACGCCCACCAAATACATTGAGTAACAGACCCGCAAAAATAACCGCGCCGCCAATGATTGCGAGGGGAGACATTGTTTCCCCCAAAATCAAGAAGCCAGAAAGGATGCCGAAAATCGGCACCAGCAATGAAAATGGTGCCACTAGGCTTGCCGGATGCTTTTTGAGCAATTGGTTCCAAATTCCAAACCCGAAAATTGTTGCCGGGTAGGCGAGGAATATTATCGCGCCTGTGCCGATCAATGTCGGGTTGGTAAAGGTGTTTAAAATGGCGGTTTGATCTTCGACCAACCACGACATGGCAAACAAAGGAATTGGCGGCACCAAGCTGGTCCAAATGACAAAACTGAACATGTCGATTTGCCCAGCCTTTTTAGCGATGATGTTCGAAATGCCCCAAAACAGCGCGCCAATGATCAGCATTGTAAACGGAACCAGCTGTGCGTTGGCCGCTTGCTCGCTGCCCATGATCGCAATGCCCAAAAATGCAATAATTGCGCCTACAATCTGCCAAGGTTTGGGCACTTCTTTTAGGACAACGAATGCAATGCCGATGGTGAAGAACGCCTGAAGCTGCATGGCGACTGACGACAGTGACGCGCTCATACCCAGCTTTATGGCGAAGAACAACAGCCCAAACTGAATGGCCCCTAAGCACAGGCCATAGGCGATTATGGAGCGCAAATTCGTGGCTGGTTTTTTGACGAAAAACACGAGGGGGATTGCGGCAAACAAAAACCGTAAACCGGTAAGGAATAGGGGCGGGACCTCCTGCACACCCAATTTTATCGCAACAAAATTCAGTCCCCAAATTGCGACAACAAGTGTGGCAAGAAAAACGTCGCGTGCGGGCAAGTTTCATTCCTTCAACTGGGATTTAAAAGAGTTAGGCGTTGCAACACAGGATTCGTCAAGCAAATTGCGTAGCGTGAGAACGGGCGCAATTTGGGCGCAAAAAAACCGCCACACCAAGGTGTGACGGTCATATTGGTTCGTGCCTACTTAGTTTAAGCTTCGCCGAATACCCGTGTGAAAATCGTGTCCACATGTTTCATGTGATAGGCATCGTCGAACATATCGTCGATCTGTGCGTCTGTAAGTGATGCAGAAACGTCTTCGTCAGCTTTTAGGAAGGCAGCGAATTCGCCTTCGCCGCGCCAAACTTTCATCGCGTTGCGCTGGACGGCGCTATAGCTGTCTTCACGCGACATGCCAGCTTGGGTGAGGGCCAACAATACACGCTGTGAGTTGTGCAAACCGCCAAGCTTGTCCATGTTCGCTTTCATGGTTTCTGGATAAACCAGCAGGTTTTCAATGACGTTGGTTAGGCGCACGAGCGCGAAGTCAAGCGTCACTGTCGCGTCTGGGCCGATCATCCGCTCAACGGAAGAATGCGAGATGTCGCGCTCGTGCCAAAGGGCAACGTTTTCCATTGCTGGAGTGACGGCCATACGAACGATCCGCGCCAACCCGGTCAGATTTTCCGTTAGAATTGGATTGCGTTTATGGGGCATGGCTGACGAGCCTTTTTGTCCCTTAGAGAAGAACTCTTCGGCTTCCAAAACTTCGGTGCGTTGGAGATGACGCACTTCAACCGCTAGGCGTTCAATTGACGACGCAACCACGCCCAGTGTGGCGAAATACATGGCGTGGCGATCACGCGGGATCACTTGGGTTGAAACAGGCTCGGCAGACAATCCCATTTGCTCCGCCACATATTCTTCAACGCTTGGGTCGATATTGGCGAATGTGCCGATGGCACCGGAGATCGCACATGTTGAGATTTCTTCACGGGCATTGATCAAGCGCTTTTTGCAACGATCAAACTCAGCATATGCTTGGGCCAGCTTAATGCCAAAAGTTGTTGGCTCTGCGTGAATGCCATGGCTGCGGCCAATGGTGATGGTCATTTTATGCTCGAAGGCGCGTTTTTTAAGGGCGGCGAGCAGCTTGTCCATGTCCTCAAGCAACAAGTCAGTTGCCTTGACCAGCTGAACATTAAAGCATGTGTCCAGCACATCCGACGATGTCATGCCTTGGTGAACGAAACGGGCCTCTGGGCCAACGATTTCCGCTAGGTGGGTCAGGAATGCGATGACGTCATGTTTGACTTCGCGCTCGATCTCGTCGATCCGATCCACATCGAACTGCGCGTCTTTGCCTTTTGCCCAGATGACGTCCGCCGCCTCTTGCGGCACCACGCCTTGTTTGACTTGGGCGCTGGCGGCATGGGCTTCAATATCAAACCAAATTTTGAACTTTGATTCAGGTGACCAAATATCAGTCATTTGCTTGCGGGAATAGCGAGGGATCATGATGCAGGGCTTTCGTTTGTCGGCGTGGATGGATTTGGTTTCAATGAGAAGGCTAAGAGAGCGCTGAGCATTAGCGCTGGACCCAGAACAAGCAGGCCAACGCGGATGTTCGTGTATTCCGCGATGAAGCCGATGCTGATAGGGCCGACCAAAAAGCCGGTGAGGGCTAAAAATGTTAGGGTTGCGACATTGCTCGCAACTGAGCGCCCTGGTGCATTTGCGGCGGCGCTAACGGCAAGCGGGAAGGCAAGCGATGCGCCCAAGCCGATCATGCCAAAACCGATAAAGGCAACAAATATGTTGGGCGAGAAATATACTGTCGCGACACCAGCTAGCCCAACAAATGCCAACCCAAAAGCAAGTTTTTCTGTGCTGAGGATTTTACGCAGTCGGTCACCTGACAAGCGGGTAACAGCAACAATAAGTGTGAAGACAGTAAGGGCGAGGCCGGAAAGCCCTGGCCCTGCATTTTGCGCGTCGCGCATAAAAATAGCAGCCCAATCGGCAACCGCACCTTCAACCAGCGTTGTGCCAAATGTAAATGCACATATCGCCAGCAATATAGGGTGCGGCATTGCAAAGCCTGTGCGCTTCTCTGATTTTACTGGCTTTTGATGGTTGGGAATCGATAATTTGTTTATTGCAAAATATGCTGTGGGTAAAAACAAAATGGTCAGTCCAACATTGACGATGAGCGGATCGACAGCCAGCGTCGCCGCGCCAGCACCGATTAGGGTCCCCGCCATAAGGCCGAAGCTCCACAAGCCATGTGCCTTGCTCATCACCAATTTATCGTGATGCTTTTCGACCTGATCTGCAGAAATATTCATGCCCAATTCAAGAATTGAAATGCTTGAACCAAACGCCGCCAAGGCGACGGCGAGCGTGAATTGGCTTGGGGCGAGAAACGGCAAAAACATCGCAATAAAAAACAATGGGTAGAATATTGCCATTGTCTTTTTTGCCCCCAACGCATCGCCGATTTTACCGGCAAACAGCAACACAAAAAGTGTGCCAACGGGCGCGCCGATCAAAGACATGGCCAGCTCAGCGGGGCTAAGCATCAGCTTTTCCTGAACTTCAGGAATACGGGGCAGCCATGCGCCCAGAATGATGGGTTGGGTAAAAAAGATGAAATAGAGCGCGTTGCGCGTTGTGTTCGCGATCGTCAATTTAATGTCCTTACGCGCGGCCTTTATTCGCCGCGTTTCGAATTGCTTCAATGCGCGGACCATAAGTGGACGGGACATTTCCTTTATAGACCGATGATCCTGCGACAAGCACATTTGCACCGGCTGCTGCGATTTGTTCAGCATTGTCCTCAGTTACACCGCCATCAACTTCAATGTCAATTGGACGGTTGCCGACCAACGCCTTTGCTTGGCGAAGTTTTTCAAGCGTTTGGGGAATGAAAGCTTGGCCGCCAAATCCGGGGTTTACGCTCATCAAGACAATCAAGTCGATACGGTCAAGCACGTTCTCGATGGCTGAAACCGGGGTCGCTGGATTAAGCGCCACACCTGCTTTTTTGCCAAGATTGCGGATGGCCTGTAACGAGCGATCTAGATGAGGGCCTGCTTCGGCATGAACAGAGATGGCGTCTGCACCAGCCTTGGCAAATGCTTCCAGATACATATCTGTTGGCGCGATCATCAAATGAACGTCGAAGAACTTTTTGGTGACGGGGCGAATGGCATCAATAACGATTGGACCGAATGAAATGTTAGGTACAAAATGGCCATCCATAATGTCGATATGAACCCAATCACATCCCGCATCGTCAATTGCTTTTACCTCATCGCCAAGGCGTGCAAAGTCAGCTGAAAGGATGGAAGGGGCGATCTTGATGGGCAAGTCGGTCATCGCTTAGGTCCAGTTCTTAACGGGGTTTGTTCGGCGCGAGTTAGCACATGTTTTTGGTGCTGCCAATTGCTCCAATGGCCAAACAGAGGCCAATCGGCCTCAAAACAGTTAAAATTGATG
This sequence comes from Maritalea sp., assembly GCF_051251695.1. Taxonomy (NCBI): domain Bacteria; kingdom Pseudomonadati; phylum Pseudomonadota; class Alphaproteobacteria; order Hyphomicrobiales; family Devosiaceae; genus Maritalea; species Maritalea sp. The sequence continues at coordinate 124,032 of NZ_JBPOEU010000005.1, forward strand.
ATTCTCAACAAGATTCACATTCGCTTGAGTGCGACAGTGAGGTGGTTGCCTGTATAGAATTGATGATGCATTACAGGGTTGGAATGGAGTTCTTATGATTTCTCTTAGTATACCTGTTATTTTTGGTGCTGGCGTTCTCAGCTTTTTGTCGCCTTGTGTGTTGCCGCTGGTGCCCCCTTATCTCAGCTATATGGGCGGCACGACATTTGAGGAATTACGCAAAGAAGGAAGCACCGGCAGCGCTGTTTGGTGGCGCACGGTTTTGACGTCTCTTTTCTTCATTCTTGGCTTTTCAACCATATTTGTCGGGTTGGGCGCGACGGCGACGCTGTTTGGCGAGCTTTTGCGTTCGTCATTAACGTGGCTCACCTCGCTCGCTGGCATCGCGATTATCGTGATGGGGTTGCATTTTCTTGGGCTCTTTAGGCTCCCATTTCTTTATCGCCAAGCCCGGTTTGAAGGCCCATCAAAGGCATCTGGACCGCTTGGTGGCTATCTGCTTGGCCTGGCATTCGCGCTGGGGTGGACCCCATGTATTGGCCCAATTCTGGCAGCGATTTTGCCGGTTGCTGCAAATTCAGAAACCGCATGGCAAGGGGCTGGCCTATTGGCTGTCTATTCGCTTGGGTTGGGTGTGCCATTCTTTTTGGCTGCTTTAGCCGTGCGACCGTTCATGAATTTCTTCGCAAAGTTCAAGAAAAACCTTGGTTTAGTCGAAAAAATTATGGGTGGATTTTTGGTGGTCACCGGCATTCTGTTTTTAACTGGCGATTTTACCCGCATCAGTTTTTGGCTGCTGGAGACGTTCCCGATACTGCAGAATTTTGGTTAGTATTAACCCTATATCGTATTGGTCGAACCATTCATCACGAAGTTTGCTAGAGTTTGTGTTGTTTTTAATGTTTATTTTGCAAGGTTGCCCCAGATTATTCGTGGAGCAGAAATTTGATTTTGGCCGAGACCCGCAACCAGTTGAATTCTGATGTGATGCCAGAGGGGCAACTTTCAGTGTGGAAACCGATGTTTACTGTCACTTCAGACATAAATGACGTCGAGCCGCAATGGCGTGCGTTGGAGCGGTTTGGTTTGCAATCGCCTGGTCAGAGCTTTGATTTTGTCCGTTCATGGATTGAGCAACACGAAATCCCCAAACAAAAACAGTTTTTCGTTACAGCCTATTTTGACAAACAACCATTTGTCGTGCTGCCTCTTTTGGTTACACGTCGTCTTGGTGCTACGGTATTGACATGGTTTGTTGGCTCGCATGTGGCGTGTAACGCACCATTGATCAACCAACCGATAATGGCGAAATTGAGCGACGAAAAACGCCAGCGCTTTTGGCGAGAATTGTTGCAAGCATTGCCACCTTCTGATGCGGTTTACCTACCCGGCATTCCGACCGGTGAAAAAGTGGAATTTGAAGCGTTTGAAGGGCAGGGCAATAAGCCTGTTTGTGATTACGTTTACCGGTCGAAATTTGAAGGTTGGGAAGAAGCGGATAAATCACAACGGGATCGTAAGCGCCGTCGACGGGACAAACAACACCGCCAAAAGTTAGACGCTTTGGGCGAAGTTAAGCTGGTTAAGTTGGAAAAACCTGCTGAGGTGAAACTTGCTCTGACGCAGATGTTTGAGCAAAAGCGCAAGCGTTTTGAACAGTTGGATATTGAAAATCCATTTGCCGACGAAACAGTTCGCAAGTCCTATTTTGACGTATTTAAGAAGGCGCGGTCGGTAACTCCAATTTTTTATGCGCTTTACCTTGATGATGAGCTTATCGCATCTCGATATTGCATTGCGCATGGCAAAGATTTGTTCATGTTGATTTCATCCATGAGTACCGACGAGGAAGTCATGGTGGGATCTCCCGGTAATCAATGTCTGCTTGAAATTTTGAAAAGCGAGCTGGATCAAGAAAACGGCTACACAATGGTGGATATCGGTGTTGGAGAGTCTGACGAGAAGCGACGCTGGTGCAACGAATTACAGCCTGTGTGCAATCGTTTTATTCCACGCACTGTCGTCGGATGGGGCTTTATGGCTTTGCAGACCGTCTTGCAAAAAACCAAATATGCGGTGAAAACCAACAAGACGCTATTTAACTTTTACAAATCCGTTCGCGGCATTTTACCCCCGATCTTGCGGACCTAATTGATCAAAAAAGCTTAAGGCCTCGCATTGAGGCATGACCGTCTTTAGCGATGATAATGTGGTCATGCACTGTGATGCCCAACGGCTTTGCGATTTCATCAATGGCGCGGGTCATTTGAATGTCGGCGCCTGATGGGGTCGGATCTCCAGATGGATGATTGTGTAACAATATCAGCGCAGTAGCGGAATGTTCTAAAGACCTTTTGATCACTTCACGCGGATATACTGGCGTGTGATCGACAGTGCCAACCTGCTGAACTTCGTCTGCGATTAGCTTGTTTTTCTTGTCGAGAAACAAAATCCGAAACTGTTCTTTGTCTTCATATGCCATTTGGGTGTGGCAATATTCCAGCAGTTCAGTCCACGATCCCAATGTTGGTCGTTCGGGCAGTTTTGATTTCGAGAAACGTTGCGCTGCGGCTTGGATCACTTTGAGGTCGACCACTGCGTTTGGCCCCAACCCATCGACTTCTTGCAACATTTGTGGCGAAGCTGACAGCACACCGGCAAAACTTCCAAACCGATCAATCAATGCTTTGGCGATTGGTTTCGTGTCGCGGCGCGGCAAAATACGGAACAACAAAAGCTCTAGTAGCTCGTAGTCTTGTAAGTCCTGTGCGCCTGAAGACTGAAACCGCGCCCGCAACCTGTCGCGATGGCCGTGATAATGCGGCTGCGGGCTTTCTGAAAACCCTTCAGTATTCTTCAAGCCCGATGGCTTTTGCCCATCATTCATTTGGTGCGGGCTTCCATTGGATTGAAAAGGCCATTTGGGCTTTGGGTGAAGATCTCACACCCATTTTCTGTAATGCCAATTGAATGCTCACATTGTGCTGAAAGTGTGCGGTCTCGCGTCACGGCGGTCCAGCCATCAGCTAGCACTTTAACGTGTTGACGTCCCAAATTGATCATCGGCTCAATGGTGAAAATCATGCCAGGTTTCAGTTCTGCGCCGCTGCCCGGGGTGCCGAAATGCAAAATGTTGGGCTCGTCATGGAACAGTCGGCCCAAACCATGTCCCACAAAATCGCGCACCACAGAAGTGCGTTCGCCCTCAGCATATTCCTGAATGGCCGCGCCGATATCGCCTGTCGTGTTGCCGGGTTTCGCCACAGCAAGTGCGCGGGCCAAACTTTCATAGGTCACTTCGATTAAGCGCTCCGCTTTGCGCGAAATATCGCCAATCGGGTACATACGGCTGGTGTCACCGTGCCAACCATCAACAATCAAGGTTATGTCGATATTGACGATGTCGCCGCCTTTAAGCTGCTTGCCGTTTGGAATGCCGTGGCACACCACATGGTTGATGCTGGTGCAAATTGAATGGCGATAGCCGCGATAATTCAACGTCGCTGGCACTGCGCCATTGTCTTTTGCAAACTCGTAGGCGATGCGATCTAGTTCTGCCGTTGTAACGCCGGGTTGGGCGTGTTCGTACATCAGATCAAGTGCCTGGGCTGCTAGGGCACCGGCTTTGCGCATACCTTCAAAACCTTCCTCAGTATGGAGGGGGATAATGCCCGGGGTGCGCTTTTGATTTGGTTTTGCTGTAGAATAGGTGACCATAGTTCTCTCAACTTAATTTGGGCGCAAATTAGCTTGTAGGCAACAAAATTGGAAGCCTTGATGAGATGCAAATTTCTTCAACATTTATGTCGCAATCATAACACAAAAATTCAACCCCTGCGTTTTGAGCTGCTAATGCTGCCGCAGCATATTTGGGTGCCAAATCGGGCGCGAAAGAAAACCGGTCACAATCTGTGCGTTGCACGAGATATAGATTGATCGCGCGATGACCTTGCTCCACCATATTTGACAATTCTTTCAAGTGCTTAACGCCGCGATCTGTTTCGCAGTCTGGAAATTGTGCCAACGCGTTTCCTAGCGACAAGTGGACATTTTTGACTTCCAAATATGTTTTATGTGTCGATTGCTCATCCAGCAAAAAATCCACCCGCGAGTTCTCTCCATATTTAACTTCGGCTTTAAAAGACGCATATTCACCCAATTCTGGGATCAGTTTGCTCTTGAGGGCTTCACCAATAATTTTGTTTGGGTAAGACGTATTGATGCCGACCAAGCCGGTTGGCAGTTCCACCAGTTCCAAAGAATATTGCAGTTTTCGTTTCGGGTTGTCAGATTTTGAAATGTAAACGGGTAAACCGGGCATATTCAATCCCAGCATCGCACCTGGGTTTGCGCAGTGGGCAGTGATCTCTTCACCAGTTTCAAGCGTAATGTCCGCAAGGAAACGCTTATAGCGCTTGATCAATGTGCCACGCAGCAGCGGAGTAGGTAAGCGCAAGTCAGGCCTCCAGACATTAGCCACAATTTAGATTAGGCTTGCAATTGTTGATTGGCTCGGCCATTCAGTCAAGCAAGGAATGGGATAAACATGAGCACAAATCAATCTGAAAAACGTGTAACAGCGGGAATGCTTGTTGTTGGCGACGAAATATTGTCCGGGCGTACGAAGGACCAAAATATTGGCACCGTGGCCGATTTTTGCGCCGAGATGAATATTGAATTGTGTGAAGCGCGAATCGTGGCGGATGAAATTGAAGAAATTGCCGACGCGATAAATGCGATGCGGGTGAAATATACGTACATATTCACCACTGGCGGCATTGGCCCCACCCATGACGACATTACCGCTGACGCTGTGGCGCATGCGTTTGGTGTCGAATTGAATGTTGATGACCACGCAATCAAGATGATGCAGGACCGATTTGCCGACTATCCTATGAACGAAGGACGTTTGCGCATGGCGCGCATACCTGAGGGCGGTGAGTTGATTGCAAATACGGTTTCAGGTGCGCCGGGCATCCACATGGAAAATGTGTTTGTGATGGCTGGTGTTCCAAAGATTATGCAAGGCATGTTGAACGCGATTGCGCCTAAACTTGAAACGGGAATTGAGGTCTTTAGCGCCTCCTGCGATTCTCAAGTTGGGGAAAGTTCGCTTTCAGAGCCACTTGCGGCATTGCAAAATGCTTACCCAACGGTCAAAATCGGCTCTTACCCTCAAATGGGGTTAGATAAATACATGACGCAAATTGTGTTGCGGTCTTCAGATGAAGCGCTTTTAGCTGAAGCGACACAAAAGGTGCGGGACATAATAGACGCGGCAACGCTGCAAAAACTAAAGATCTAAAGGGCTAAACCATGAGCGCACCGCAAAACAAATCCTTCCCCGTATCATGGGATCAATTCCATCGCGATTCGCGTGCGCTTGCTTGGCGTTTGAACGCTGAGGGGCCATTCGATGCCATCGTTTGCATCACCCGTGGCGGTTTGGTGCCAGCAGCGATTATTGCCCGCGAATTGGGCATTCGCGTTATCGAAAGCGTTTCCATTGCGTCTTACGACAATAAAGATCAGGGCGATCTTGTTGTTCTTAAGCGCATTGCCGACAACATCATTGCGCTGGATACCGGCGCAGACACCAAAGTTTTGATTGTCGACGATTTGGTTGACACGGGTAAAACCGGAAGGGCTGTTCGCGCAATGTTGCCCAATGCCCATTTCGCAACAGTTTATGCCAAGCCTTTGGCGCGTGATTTGGTGGATAGCTTTGTCACCGAAGTGTCCCAAGACACCTGGATCTATTTCCCATGGGACATGGATGTGTCTTACGCTCCGCCTATCAAGGACGGCGCTGACGACTAGGTATTGCGCTTATTGCGTGGGTTATGCGGCGAAATTTTGGTACGTTTCGCCCATAAACCCTACTCTAAATCCGGCACTTCACCTGACTTGAACAGTTCCACAGATTCACCATAGTCACCCATCATCGGGTCAGCCGATCTGGACCACGCGATAACACCATCATGGTCGTCTGCGATTTTCTTGGCTTTGGAGATTGCACTTCCTTCACTCGGCATTTGCATAGGATCAAACGCAGCAACAAGTTCGCCTTCTTCATTTTTATCAAAAGCGGCTAGTACGACTAAATTTGGCATAAGTCCTCACAGGTTGTCAGCAACTAGACGTGCAAAATGGTGGTTTGTCAAAGTATCTAGTGGTTTGGTGCGGACGACGGGACTTGAACCCGTAAGCCGATTAAGGCGAGGGATTTTAAGTCCCTTGTGTATACCAATTTCACCACGTCCGCATTTTGCATGATGCATGCAATAGGCGACGGTTTGTCATAAATTCATCACCATTTCAATGGCTAAGTTTGTTGAAACGGGTTGAAGTGCGTCGCGCAAATGTGGCCGCACCAACCTGTTATGATTTGATATTTGCAATGATGGGCAAAAAGCCTTATCTCGTAACTTTATTTTTGAACTTGGAGTGGCTTTGATGTCCGGTGAAGTAGGGCGCATTGTTCCGGTAATTATGGCAGGTGGTAAAGGGACACGGCTATGGCCGATTTCCCGTTCATCACGGCCAAAACAGTTTTTAAACCTTGCGGGCAGCGATAGCCTTTTTCAGCAAACGCTAAAACGTGTCAGCGACAGCGATAAATTTGCCGCGCCTGTGATCATCACCAATGCGGAATATCGTTTTCTAGTGGCCGAGCAGGCGCAGGAAATGGGCATGGAACTTGGCGCGATTTTGCTTGAACCGATTGCGCGCAACACTTCTGCGGCTATTCTAGCGGCGACCAAATATCTTGATCACATTGAGAGCGAAGACAAATTAATCTACGCACTTGCCTCCGATCATCGCATTATTGACGGCGAAAATTATCATGCTGCCGTTGAAGAAGCCGCTAAAGTGGCTGCGGCTGGTTATTTGGTGACCTTTGGGATCAAACCAACTGAACCGGCAACCGGTTATGGCTATATCGAACAAGGCGAAGCGTTGAGCGAAGGTGGTCACAAGGTCGCTAAGTTTGTGGAAAAACCTGATCTGGCAACTGCCGAACAGCTTGTGGCTGGTGGTCAGCATTTTTGGAATTCGGGCAGCTTTTTGTTTGACCGCGATGTGATGATTGCTGAATTTGAGGCCTTGGCCCCTGAAGTTGCGGCGGCAGTTGGCCCTGCGGTTGAGAATGCGGACAAGGATTTGGATTTTGTGCGTCTTAACGAAGCACATTTTGCCAAAGCCCCCGATATTTCAATCGACTATGCCATTTTTGAGAAAACAAAAAAGGCCGCTGTTGTACCAGCAGCGATCGAATGGTCTGACCTTGGCAGCTGGGACGCTGTGTGGAAAGCCAGCGATCAAGACAGCGAAGGCAATGTTGCTGTTGGCGACGTGATGCTGTCGAAAACCAAAAACTCGCTTGTTTATTCTGAGGTTGGCCAAGTCACCGTCAATGGACTTGATGATGTTGCGGTTATCGTTAGTGAAGACGCTGTTTTTGTTGGCGCTTTAAGTGACGCGCAAGAAGTTGGCAAGCTTGTTAAGGTGTTGCGCAGCGATGCACGCACCGCGCCGTTGACCGAAACGCACCGGACTTGCTACCGCCCTTGGGGAGGTTATTCTTCTTTAGTGGTTGGCAATCGTTTTCAGGTGAAACGCTTGTTTGTGAAGCCAGGTAAAAAGCTTTCATTGCAGAAGCATCATCACCGGTCCGAACATTGGGTTGTGGTAAGTGGTACTGCTGAAGTCACAATTGATGACAGCGTGCAAACTCTAAGCGAGAACCAATCAGTCTATATTCCGCTGGGCGCTGTGCATCGTTTGGAGAATAAGGGTAAAATTTTGCTTGAATTGGTTGAAGTTCAAACAGGTTCCTACTTGGGTGAAGATGATATTGTTCGCTTAGAAGACGAGTTTGGCCGCGCTTAGGCTTCTTCTCCAAAATTGTTTTTATGAAATTGATTTGGCCCGGCTGCTTTATACGCAGTCGGGCTTTTTAATTTAGTGGCCGGATAATGTATCCAAATCTGGCCTATTGCCCAAATGTGGCTTGCATTTAGGGACCGCTTGGTTTCGACTTAGACCAAGTTATGAGGAGCAGATCATGCACATCCCGTTCATTTCTATTGAAGATGTTGACGCCAAACTGAGTTGGAGCGACGTGGCGGACGCTATCTATGCTGGCCATCAAAATGCCAAGGCACGGTTAGGCGATCTTGCGCTGGAGCGCGGCGAACAATCCATGCTCAATCGTGCTGCATGGATCGACGGGCTCGGGCTGGCGCTCAAGTCAGTGACAATTTATCCTTCAAACGCGCAAAGAACGCCGCCAATGCCGACAATTGAGGCGGTTGTGGTGTTGTTTGATGATGAAACCGGTGCGATCAAAGCTTTGATTGACGGGCAGTTGGTGACGAAATGGAAAACGGCTGGCGACAGTGTTTTGGGTGCGCGATTGTTGGCGCGCAAGAATGCTAAATGCCTTTTGGTGGTCGGTTCCGGTATCGTTGCAGCTTCATTGGTCGATGCCTATCGCGAAGTTTTTCCAGAACTTGAAACCATCAAAATCTGGAGCCGAAATTTAGAGAATGCGAAAGCGTTGGCAGACCACAAGAATTGCGAAGTTGCTACAGATTTAGCCGTCGCTTTGGGGGAGGCTGACATTGTCACGTCTGCCACAATGGCACGCAGCCCTGTCATTTTGGGTGAATGGGTGCAAGCCGGAACCCATGTGGATTTAATCGGCGCGTTTCGCTTGGATATGCGCGAGGCGGACGATGAATTGTTGCGCAAGGGCCGCTTATTCGTCGATTCGCGCGAAACCACCATCCACGATATTGGCGAGTTGGCCATTCCGCTTGCCGATGGCGTAATCAGCGAAAGTGATGTGCTGGCGGACTATTATGATTTTGCGCAGAGCAAAGATGTTGGGCGCAAAACTGATGATGAGATTACAGTTTTCAAAAATGGTGGTGGCGCACATCTTGATTTGATGGTCGCCAATCTCATTTATGAAAAATGGTCAGCTTAAACAGCGCACTAGAGGTCTTTGTTGCCAAGCTTTGGTTTGCTTAAAAGACCTGCTCGAACCACTGCTTGCGAGAAGATAATAACGCCCACGATAATGGCTAGCCCTGAGGCGAAAAACGGAACGCCGGGGAAATACATCGGTGCGTTGGGGGAGTGGCTGAAATAGGCGAACAGTTGCGTCAAAACAATTGGCGCAACGAACGCGGTCATGGAATTAATGGCATTTACCCCGCCTTGCAATTCACCTTGCGCGTTGTCTGTAACGCCGTTCGACATGATGCCGTTTAGGCTGGGCACGACGAGGCCGCCAAGGGCGCCAGGCACCAAAAATGCGTACAGCGCAATGGTCGTATCAACGAATGCCAAACCGAAATAGCCAATCATTGCAAAACACAGTCCAAATGCGACGGACCATGTTTCGCCAAACCATTTTATCGCTGGCCGGATGAGAATGGCTTGAACAACGACAAACATGACACCAAAGGCAGAAACAGAAAGGCCGATTTGGCCGCTTGTCCAGCTGAAGCGTTCTTTCGCAAAGAAACTCCAAATGCTTTGGTATGATTGTAGCGCGAACGAAAAGCACATTAGGACAGCCAAGAAGGAAAGGATGTAAGGAAATTTCTTGAGAGAAATCAGCATTCCCAATGGGTTAGCGCGTTTGGCGTCAAACCGACGGCGCTTGCGCATACCCAAGCTTTCAGGAAGGATGAAGTACCCATAAACGAAGTTCAGGAAGGCAATTCCAGCTGCGGCAAAGAAGGGCACTCGGGTGCCGATTTCGCCAAGTTGGCCACCGATCGCCGGGCCAATGATAAACCCCGCTCCAAACGCTGCGCCGATAAGGCCGAAATTTTGGGCTCGTTTTTCTTTTTCCGAAATGTCAGCGATATAGGCCGTAGCGGTGGAGACCGCTGCGCCCATAATGCCGGCGACGATGCGACCGATGAAAAGCCACATAATGGTCGGTGCAAACCCCATCAATAAGTAATCAAGGGTTAGGCCAAACAGGGAGGCGAGGAGAATTGGGCGGCGGCCAAATCGATCAGATAGGTTGCCCAAGATTGGTGAAAATATGAATTGCATCAACGCGTAAGCAGCAATCAAGAACCCACCATATGCAGCGGCGCTTGATACTTTTTCGGCTGTCAGTTCTTCCAACAAATCAGGCAAAACCGGAACGATGATCCCAAGGCCCAAAATATCGATAAACACAGTGACCAAAATAAAGATCAGCGCCAGGCGGGGGTTTTTCACACCAGTCATTATCGTCCAAATTCGTCTTTGATTATCGTCGCAATTGACACGCCCGATATGGGAATAGCAAGTGCTTTGTTTAAGGGGTAAATTGAAACTAAAGCATGAATGTATCGGGATTGTATCGCGTTTGTGCTGAAACGTTCCGCGACAATTACGGTACAAAACGATACTAAATAGGACAAAAGTCCGCTTTTATGAAGTTGGACCCACCATGCCTTCGAACGGGTCGTGCTTATAAATCCAGTCAAGTCGCTTCAAATGTGCATCGGCATTTTTGCCTGACACGACGAAGTCTCTACCCCAACTTAGGGGTGGGGATAAATGGAAGATGTAAGCATTTTTTTGCGACACGTCTTGAATTGCGTCGGCGCGCGGTTTGCGCAGGGATTGCCATTTTTCAAAAGCGGTTTTGTTGTCCGCATCGGACGCAAAAATTGCAGCGAGTAAAGCTGCATCTTCAATTGCCATTGCGGCGCCTTGCGCTTGAAAAGGCAGCATCGCGTGGGCTGCATCTCCCAAAATTGCGACATTGCCTTTATACCAAGTTGAAGTCTTCACGCTAAACAGGGGCCAAGCGGTCCATGGATCAGAAATTGATTCTAAAATTCGTGCTAAGATGCTGTTTTTACGTAACGATTTGTTGCTAATTTCTGGCGTGTCGCTGTCTTCAAGCGGCAACGAAAACTCAGTGAATAGCGCGACGTTGAACTGCTTACGTTCGGCCAGCGGGTAGACGACCATGTGGTAGTCTGGTCCCCAGAAAAGCGACGAGCGTTCTGTGGAAACAATTTTGCTCAGTTGATCAAAGTCAGCCATTGCGCGCCAAGCGACATAGCCAGAATATTGCGGACGCTTGCCCCCTAGCATATCGATGCGCGTGTGGGACCGAACACCATCTGCGCCAATGTGGGCGCGGGCTGTAACGGGGTAGGGTGAATGGCCCTCTCGTTCGATGATGACCGACACGCCATCACCAATATCTTCAACCCGCGTGTTGGTCACGCCGAATAAGACTTCGATATTGGGGAAGCTCTTGGTAGCTTTGTAAAGCTGTTGGGCTAGATCTGCGCGGTGCATGACAGCGTAGGGCGTACCGTCATATCGATCAGCGGCAAACTTGCCCAATGTAACCTCAGCAATTGGGTTTGGCTTGCCGTGGCTATAAATATCAATGCCAGCGGGCTCAAAGCTCTTTTCGCCGATTAGCTCACTCAGGCCCAAGGCATTAAGAGCACGCCGAGCGTTGGGGCTGATTTGCAACCCGGCACCAAATTCTGAAATTTCTGACTGTTGCTCAGCGACGACCACACGAAAACCGAATTTGGCCAGCGCGATGGCCAATGTCAGCCCGGCAATGCCAGCCCCATTAATTGAAATTGCTTTATTGGGGCTCATTTAGTCCTCGTTTTCTATGCCTTCTGAGCGTCGAAAACGGCTTCTTTAGGAGAAGAAGCTGCGGCGCCAAGATTACCATTATGGATGTAATGTGTTGAGCAGTAAGGGCATACGATGTCATTATCTTGGCCCATATCCAAAAAGATGTGGGGATGATCGAATGGTGGCAGTGCGCCAACACATTTGAACTCTTTGGACCCAATTTCGATTTTTTGGATGCCCATTGCGTTGTGATAATGTGGTGTTGTGCCGTGTGCCATATTGCTCTCGTTTTTTCAAAAATGGTCTCGTGACAGGAAGAGGGAACTAGATCCGAACTCAATGCCTTTAACAGCGTATACCTGTTGTGGATCAAGATGACAATTTGCCAAAACACATTTTGCTGATATTGAGCCCCCTAAATGCAACTAAATAGAGGCCAAAATGCCGCACTTTCAATCTGAAGGCTACGAAATCGCTTATTCTATCTATGGTGAGGGCCCTACAATCTTGTTGGTCCACGGCTTTGGGTCGAACGGCAAAATCAACTGGGTTGATACGGGATGGACTGAAGAATTGGTCAGTGCAGGGTATCGCGTTGTCACGATTGATAATCGCGGTCACGGCAAGTCCGAAAAGATATATGATTCTGAGGCTTATCCCTCGAGCGAGATGGCCAAAGATTCGGTAAATCTGATCAAGTTTTTGGGCGTCAAAGATGTTGCGATTATGGGATATTCCATGGGCGCGCGAATTTGTGCCTATGTCAGCATGACCGCACCGGAACTGGTCAAATGCGCCGTGTTCGGCGGTTTGGGCGAAAACATGACAGTTGGCATGTCTTCTTCTGGTGTTATTGTTGAAGCGCTTATGGCCCCTCGACTTGAAGACGTAACCGACAAAACAGGGCGGATGTTTCGGGTCTTTGCTGATCACACAAAAAGCGACCGCAAAGCGCTGGCCGCCTGTATGGGCTCATCGCGTCAAAAAATCACCGAAGCTGAAGTCAGCGCCATTCAAATGCCAGTTCTTGTTGCCGTCGGTAGCGAAGATGAAGTTGGTGGCAGGCCAGAGCCGTTGGCGGCGTTGATGAAGAACGGTGAGGCTTTCGTAATAGAAGGTCGTGATCACATGCGCGCGACCGGGGATAAACAGTTTAAGAAAGCTGTGCTATCGTTCTTTGAACAGCATTACGCCGTTTAGTTGAGCGGAATATAGATTTGGGCACAATCACGCCTATATAGAGTTGAGACGGATTTGGAGACCAGCGATGGCCGAAACAATTTTGCAATCACAAAAACCAACAATTGTTGACCCGATTTGGAATGCAATTTGCGGTGACGCAGAGAAAATGATGGCCAATGAGCCAGCTTTTTCTGGTTTTGTTATCGCCAACGTTCTCAACCACGAGCGGGTTGAAGAGGCAATTGTCTATAGAACGTCTGAATTGCTGGACCATCGTGATATGCCTGCCGCAATTATTCGGCGTGCATTTTTTGATGTTCTGCGCGAGAAGCCTGAAGTTGTGGAAGCCATTCGCTCTGACTTGGCCGCTACACTTGAGCGTGACCCGGCATGCAATCGTTTGATCGATCCAGTGTTGTTTTTCAAAGGCTTCCAGGCCATTCAGACTTATCGTTTTGCCCATGCGCTTTGGCATTCGGGTAGGCGAGATTTCGCGCGATATCTGCAAAGTCGAGCGTCGCAGGTTTTCCAGGTTGATATTCACCCGGCTGCAAAAATTGGTCGCGGCATTATGGTGGATCACGCAACGGGATTGGTGATCGGCGAGACGGCTCGAGTGGGTAACGATGTATCACTCTTGCATGCGGTAACCCTTGGTGGAACGGGCAAAGAAGATGGCAACCGCCACCCAAAAATCGGGTGTGGCGTGATGATTGGTGCTGGTGCGAAGATTTTGGGCAACATTTCTATTGGCGATTGCGCGCGCGTTGCTGCGGGTTCAGTAGTTCTAAAGGATGTGCCTGCTAAGACGACTGTAGCTGGGGTTCCTGCAAAGGTTGTGGGAGAAGCCGGTTGTGCTCAACCTGCATCCAGAATGGACCAGATGATTGTCGATGATAGCCCAAGCCAAAAAGACTGAATTGTCAGCCAGCCAACAGGACATGTTGGCGCAAATTTGGCAGCGTGAAGAAGCGTTGCAAACTGCAAGTTCGGATCTTACCAATTGTGCCTTAGCTACCGACTTTGTCAGCTTTGATGCAAGAGGTAGCACTTTAGCCAGAGCTGAATATTGTGCTGATTTGGTTACAACAAAAAAGCAGAACATTGTGCGTTTGTGGGGCTATTTCGGATCGAATGATAGCTGTTGTTTAGCGTATAACCGCACCGATAATCACGGTAATGAGAATGTGTGCTTGGTGCTTTGGATCGAGCGAGATGGGGAATGGCGCAAGGCATTTCACCAAGAGAATCAAAAATTCAGCTAAGATGGGGAAAACCAATCTAGCGGTTGAGCGAAGGCGCGATCTTGATAGGTTCGCCTGTAATGTTTAACGCCAAAAGCGGTGGTCAAAAATGACAAAAGAAGAAATTGAAAATCTAACGAAATATTTGCGGGCCAAATTCGCCAATCCGGCGTTTGAAGTTCGTGTGCGGCCGAAAAAGACTGATTCTGCTGAGGTTTATCTGGGCGAAGAGTTTATCGGTGTGATGTATTTGGATGAAGACGAAGGCGAGCGTTCGTTTAATTTCCAAATGGCAATTCTTGATATTGATCTAGAAGAATACGCATAAAGACCGGCTTTAGGGGCGTTTGTTTAGCAGGTTTAGCTTTTCGCTAATTGCTGCTGAGAATGTGCGCCACTGGGGCATCAGGCCTTGTTCAAATTTTATAAGCGCGGACACGCGCTTATTGACCAATATAGTTGTAATGCAATTCTTGCTTTTCAGCTGAGCATTGCCTTCATTGAGGCACTTTGCGACAAATGGTCTAGCGCTTAGCGCATCATACCAAATTTCCTCATCTTCAAATCCGGCTTCATCTTTCAGTTTTTTGATGATGAGCCCATAGGATTGCCCCGATGCGGCATTGTCGAATTTATGAATGTACAGCGTATCCAACAAATAGGCACTGGGCGCGGCTTTAGAGCTTGGCAATAATGTCACGCTGATTTGGTGTTCTACGCCATCAAGCCTGATGGGAATTTCCATATCTACAGAACTGAATACGGTTTCATCGGGACCAAAGTTGGTCAGCATCCATTGACTTGGCGCTTGCATTTCGGCCGCCGCAATTGAAAACGAAATTTCTGTATTTGCCTGATTGTCGGATTTGGCGGATTTTTTTTCAAAATATTCCATGACATATACGATCAAAATACCTGCAAGAGCCAAAACCACCATCATTCCTAAGATGTTGGAAAATAGTGAGTTTTTAGATTTTTGGTTGCTCTGATTTGGCATTTTTTCCCGATTTGGCGTGTTAACCATTCTCATGAGTCGTACGTGACAAATGATAGACGCAGAAATATGTTTAACAAAACGTAAACATCGAGCGATTCAAGGGATAGAAGTGACAAACGAGTTTTTGATAGCACTTTACATCATTGGAGTAGGCATCGCCTTCGCTGGTGCATCGACCTATTTCTACCAATCGGTTTGGAAGCAACAGGCAGCGCTGCGATTTGACGGTGACAATGTTTTTGTCACTATTGCTCATCTTTCGATGAGTTTTGTTTGCGGACCTTTTATCATGCTGCATATGGGATGGAGCCGGGACAGTGCCGGTGGCATGCAAATGAGCCAAGCTCTATTGTCAGCCTTTATCGCATTTGGTTGGAGCTTCGTGATCGGGCTCGGGGTACTTTGGTTCTATATGGGCGTGTTGGGCTTTTGATCCATGCTTTATGAATTTGACGGTATCGTCCCTCAGCTGGCAGATGACGTTTTCGTCGCGCAAAGCGCGGACCTAATCGGTAATGTTGTTGCGAAGTCGAAGTCAAATATCTGGTTTGGTGCGGTATTGCGTGGCGACAATGAACCAATCGTCATTGGGGAGAACGCCAACATTCAAGATCTGAGCGTTCTACACACTGACCCCGGCTACCCTTGTATCATCGGTGATAATTGCACCGTTGGGCATCGTGCCATTTTACACGGATGCGTGTTGGAAGAGGGCGTGTTGGTCGGTATGGGGGCAACCATCATGAACGGCAGTGTTATCGGACGTGGCTCGATTGTTGGTGCTGGTGCCGTTGTGACCGAAGGGCAGCAAATCCCGCCGTTTTCTATGGTGTTAGGTATGCCTGGAAAAGTGCGTAAAACACTGGACGAGGCGACATTTTCCGACCGTATCGCGCACGCGGCGAATTATGTTGAGCGCGGTCAGCATTACCTTAAAGCGCTTAAACCAGCATAATGAGCTTCAGACTGTTTTTGCGCCGATCTGAAATAGGTCGGCGTTACTTGGGTCTGTCGTGTGCAACCCGATTTTTTGCGCAACTTTTCTTGATCCATGATTTTCAGCATCGATTTCTGCAATGATGTTTGAAAGTTTTAAGGTTTGTAGGGCGTAGCGCAACACCGGCTCAGCAGCTTCTGTCGCGTAGCCAAGTCCCCAACTTTGACGGATGAAACGCCAGCCGATTTCGCCTTCATTTTCAGCGTCACAGGGCACCAGCATAATCCATCCCAGAAAATTGTCTGGTGCGATTTTTTCGGTGACTGCCCAATAACCCATTCCAGCAGGATAGTTTTCATTCATTCTGGCCAAAACGAACGCCAAATGTTCGTCAGGAACTGCCCATGGGCCAGGGATAAACTTGGTCACAAGTGGATCACGATCCATCGCCAAGCACGCTTCTAAATCATCTTTGGTGCGTGGACGCACAATAAGTCGTTCAGTTTCAAATATCGGTTGCATCAGGCTGCCTAGATTTTGGATGGGTCAGAGGACTAACATACCGCCCAAAATAGCCAAAGACCAGCTTCGGGGAAAGCTGGTCTTTGTGTTCCGGCCGGTGTCAGGGTTGGAAAATTGGCCGAAATTTCTTGAAATCGTACTGAAGCTTAGTTGCTCGCAAGAACGATTGATCTGTTGTCTGCTAGCTCCATCCAGCGACCGGCATGAACCTGAGACTGACGTTTGATGTATGAGTATGGTGTTTCGCTCCATACTTTGATGAGACCGTTCTGGTTGTCCAAGATAAGGTCGCCACGATCTGTACGTACTGTAAGAACGGCGTGGCCTTCACCTGACTTCTGTTTAACAACGGTTACAAGAAGAGTGCTTGGTGCCCAACCTGCTTGGATTAGGGCTTTGCGTTTAGCCAATACATAATCTTCACAATCACCAAAACCTTTTGGGTATGTCCAAAACTCAACGGTTTGGTATAGATCGATATCATTTATTGGCTGAATTTCTGCGTTGAACTTGGCATTTACGTCCAAAAGTTTCTGCCATTTGCCTTGAGTGAGCGTTTCGTAAGAAACGAGCTTAGCATTTTGTTTACATTCAATTGGGTGCGACTTGCAAAATTGTGCATGACCCATTGGAATTGATGTTTCGCTTACTTCGGCAACGAATGCCTCATTTGATGAAATCGCCTGTGCTGTTGATGTAAGGGCAGCAACCAATGTTGCGCCGATCATCATATTGCGAAGTACCCGTTTGAAATTTTCCATTTGTAATCTCCCTGACGAGGATCACTATGGAGATCGAAAATTTCGGGCTTGAAAAATAAAACGGGAGACTTTTATTCAAAATCAAGGGGTTAGATTTAGGCCTTATTAAGCATGTGCTGGCGGCGCACACAAAAAAGCCCGCATGATTGTGCGGGCGACTTTGGTTTGAACTGTATTATATATAGAACTATTCAGATCGAAGGCTTGCCTGAACGACGGTGAATATTTCTTGCACGGAAGAAAACTCAACCGCGATGCCATCGTCAAAGTGTCGAATGACCCGCGCGCGCATGCGCCCAATGGTGATGGGTGTACCCATTGCAGGCTTGACGTCAATTTCGACAGCCGCGCCAGATAGTGAAATATCGATAATCTTACATTTGTAATTGCGACCATCTTCTAAGATGATGCGTGAATGGCGAATATCGGGCACCTGCCGCTCGTGACGGCGATCTTCTGGCAGATTTAGAATATCTTTATTTGCAAACCAAGTTAGTTGTGCTGCAAATTTTTCGCGTTTGCGAGGAGATGCGTTGACGTTGATGACAAATCCGCCATCAATCATATCGGTGATTTCGCCCTCGATACGACCTAAATGGTCGATATAGGCAACAACCCGCTCGCCAATATTGCCCAATTCCGGCGCAATGACATGGGCGTCGCCCGGCGACATTTCAACAACTTGGCAAGGAAATTCACGGCGGTCAGCCAACATGTAGCGACCCAGCAATGAAACTTTGACGCTTTGAAACCGCGCAGGTTCGGTGTGCGGTTGAGTTGATGACGGTTCGGAATTTAGAGCCTGAGTATGCATAAAGTCTTCGCCGACCTATTTGTGATGTCGGCAAAGATAGCATCGGGTTGGTTAACCGAATGTAAGGGACTAAGTAATTTTTTACCGTTTGCCGCCGTCAATTACTGAAAGGTGAGCATAACGTCGCGCACTTAAACCAAATACTGTTGATGACTGACCATAGTTTGAACGAATATCGATGACATCTTCGCTGTCATGAAAATCAACGTCAGTGCTGAGGTCTCGCCCGGAAAACTCGGATTTTTGGTCGTCTGGCCAGATCAAGCGTAAGCCGGTGATCCGCTGTTCCATGATGGGCTGAGTGCCAAACCATAATGGTTCTTCAAATGCTGTAATGGAGCCGATAATTCTTTTGTTGGTTGACCCATTGTGACGAAGGGGAAGCAAAATTGTTTCAAATGTCAGTTGGGCGTTGTGCTGGCTGGTGCCGTTAAACGTTACCAATGCCGCCGCGTGATCATCTGTTACAGCCTTGATCAGCGTTTCAATCGCATCCTTGTCGCGGCGGTGCCACAAATCGATGAATGATCGGTTTTTTAGCTCGCGACAATAGGTCGAACAGATATGGGAGCCAGCCAGACGGAAATTAAATGTGTCGTGGTCGGGGGAGGCTTCCAAAATAAAGGTATTTGCTAGTGCATTGCGTATCTTTGTTGGATCGACGTCACGACGCTCCGGTGCGCTGCGCGTACCACGTAGTTCGTTCCAATAATTGTACAACCGCTGCGTGCTTTGCATTTGCATGTCAGTCATATTCCCCGCATTCAAATTGTCCGGCGCCGTTTCATCGACGATCAGTTCGTTTAGGCTTTTAAGATTTGCTTCACCAACCTGAACCATTTGGCAGGAAAAATCGCCCTTAAAGCTTTATTAAGGTTAACGCGGACGACGGCTGTGGAAAAAACCAAAAAGAACGGGCATAAGGGTGAAATAAGGAGCACACATGAATTTCCCACCCGAGCAAAACGACCCGCAAAAACCACAAGGGCAGCCGCCAGCATTCAATTTGCCGTTTATCGTGACGATAACCGTTGGATTGCTGTTTCTCATTCATCTTGCTGCGACGTTGATGTTGAGTGCTGATTCTTATGATCTGCTCTTCGTGCAGTTCGGATATATTACCCAGCGCGATTTGTTACCTGTGGAGCTTCGCGGTGGCGAGTTCGCGCGGTATTACTCTTTGTTTTCACACGCTTTTTTGCATGTTGGGTGGCAACATTTGATCTTCAATATAGCGTGGCTGGTGGTTTTTGGCAGTCCTGTCGCACAGCGATATGGCAATATTGGATTTATTGCGGTTTTTCTGTTTGGCTCGGCGGTTGGCGCGCTTGTTTTCGCTGCGATGTCTGGTGGTGGATTTTCAGTGTTGATTGGGGCATCTGGCGCGGTATCTGCCTTTATTGGCGGGGCGACTCGTTTCGTGTTTCAACCACCCCAAACAAGACTAAACCCTGAGACCGGTGAGGTCGTTGTGGTGGGTCGAAAACTGGCGAGTTTGATCGAAATAGTTAAGAACAAACGGGCGTTTGGCTTCGCGGGCTTCTGGCTGGTATTAAACGTAGTTTTCGGGGTTGCACCCGGTTTAATGGGCGTTGACGGCTCTGTGGCATGGCAAGCGCACCTGGGTGGATTTGTAGCTGGTTACTTCATGGTGGCGTGGTTAGAACACCGCGCGTTTTAGCAATTATTTGTTGTAAACGTCCTTGGGATCGAACAGTGGCTGCATACCAAGGTCAGCTAACTTAGCTTTGCCGTTTTCAACAACAACTTTACGGTAGAGACAAGATTTTCGCCCGGTATGGCAGGCAGCGCCGGTGCCGGTTTGAAGAGCCAGAATTTGCAGAATATCCTGATCACAATCGGTGCGCATTTCGACCAATTGCTGTAGTTCGCCGGAACTTTCGCCTTTTTTCCAAAGACTTTGGCGCGAGCGTGAAAAATAATGCACGAAACCGGTTTCTAACGTCAGGCTGATCGCTTGTTCGTTCATATAGGCGGCCATCAAAACTTCGTTGGTCTGCGCGTCGCATGTGACAGCGAGAATTAGGCCGTTATTGTCGAAACGAGGGGCAAAAATGTCCCCCGCCTCAATTTCAGATTTGGTCAGCGTCGTTTGGTCGTTAAATTCAGCCATTGTTTTCCGGCAATCTAAATGGGTAAGCGCAACTAGCTTTTACCCATATTCAGGAGGGAGAAGAAACGTTGTTGCTCCATCATTTCTTCTGCGAAAACACCCGTAAAGCGTTGAGTTACAGTGGAAGCGCCATGTTTTTTCACGCCTCTAAGGGACATGCACATGTGTTCTGCTTCAAGCATCACGGCAGCGCCACGCGGGTTAAGCGCTTCATTTATGGCATCAATGATTTGTGCGGTCAGTGTTTCTTGGGTCTGTAGGCGTTTTGCAAAAACGTCAGTTACGCGGGCAAGCTTTGACAAGCCAACAACGCCATCGGTCGGTAAATACGCAATGTGTGCTTTGCCGACAAACGGCACCATATGATGCTCACAATGTGAGAAAAACGGAATGTCTTTGACGAACACAATGTCATCATATCCGCCCACTTCATCAAAGGTACGGCTTAGGGTTTCAAGGGGATCTTGGGTGTAGCCTTGGAACAGTTCTTCATATGCACGCACAACGCGCCCAGGGGTATCTAAAAGCCCCTCCCGCTTTGGGTCATCTCCGGCCCACGCAATTAGGGTGCGTACCGCGGCTTCCGCTTCTGCGCGAGAAGGGCGATCTTTTTGAACTTGTACGTCAATAGCTGGTTTTAATGGTTTGGCGGTCGCATCCATGGTGATCTCCTGGTGGCGTCGACCTTTAATACGCACACAACGGCTGAACGGTTTACAATTTCGTAACGCCTTAAACGAAATTACCGAGCATTGGTGTTTCTCACTTCTCGCCCTATATAAGGTAATGGTGTGACAATAAACAAGTGCATACCCATTTTGTGATGGCGAATTGATGAGCATAAATCAGATTTACAGCGACAGAATTTTGGAACTAGCGGGTAATTTGCCGCAAACGACGCCACTGGTGGCGCCGGACGCTGAAGCGCGGCGCGTTTCGCGCATTTGCGGGTCCAGCATTGATGTGCAATTGGCGATAGAAAACGACCATATCGTTGACTATGCGCATGAAGTGAATGCCTGCGCATTGGGGCAAACGTCTGCCTCAATTGTCGCCCAGCAAATTATCGGGTCCAGTATTGATGAGCTGCGCGCCGTTCGAACGCAAATGATTGCCATGCTAAAAGAGGATGGTCCTCCGCCGACCGAAAAGTGGGAAGATTTGAAATATTTGGAGCCTGTGAAAGACTATAAGCCACGTCATACATCAACATTGCTCGTGTTCGAAGCGGTTGTGGATGCGATTGATCAATATGAAGCTCAGCAAAAAGAGCGCGTTGTATAATGCTCAAATTGGTTGGCACAGTCATTGACTTTCCATTCAGATGGGCGGCAATCGGGCTTATTCTTATCTATCGCTACAGTCTTTCCGCCTTTACCGGCCGCACCTGTCGTCATGCGCCAACCTGTTCGGAGTTCACCCTAGAAGCCATAAAAAAGTATGGCTTTTGGCCGGGTGGTTGGATTGGCGCCGCTAGAATCTATCGCTGCCGGCCCGGTGGCAGTGATGGATTTGACCCAATTCCAGAAAATTTGCCCTCAATTGGCCGTTGGTACGCGCCTTGGCGATTTGGGCGCTGGAAATAATTCTAAAACATGTTAAAGCAACTTTTCTGACCGATCACACAGCAATAATGCTGGCGTGGCGATATTGATTGAAGTGGAGAAAGATCATGGTCAATGTGTCGTTTCCTGATGGTGCTGTTCGGGAATATCCTGCAGGTACCACCGGCACCACCATCGTAAATTCCATTTCAAAATCGCTGGCGAAAAAGACGGTCGCGATGCGGGTGGAAGGCGAGATTGTTGATCTGGCGCAACCGTTTGAAAAAGACGGCACAATTGAGTTTGTGTTGCGTGATGACGAAGCCGCGCTGGAACTTATCCGGCACGACTGCGCGCACGTACTCGCGGAAGCTGTACAAGAGTTGTGGCCTGACACACAGGTAACAATTGGACCGTCAATCGAGAACGGGTTCTATTACGATTTTGCACGCGACCAGCATTTCACAGAGCAAGATTTTGTCGTCATCGAAAAGAAGATGCGCCAGATTATTGAACGTGGTGCTGAGTTCACCAGAGAAGTTTGGGATCGCGATGAAGCAAAACGCGTATTTAAGGCCAAGGGCGAAGAGTACAAAGTTGAGCTGATCGACGCGATTGCGGCTGATGAAGATGTCAAAATCTACAAGCAAGGCCAATGGATGGATGTTTGTCGTGGGCCGCATATGCGCACAACAAAAGACATCGGCGTTGCGTTTAAACTGACCAAAGTGGCTGGTGCTTATTGGCGCGGCGACAGCAACAATAAGATGTTGTCACGTATTTATGGCACGGCTTGGGCAAACCAAAAGCAGCTTGATGCATATCTTCATATGATTGAAGAAGCAGAAAAGCGCGATCACCGGAAATTGGGCAAGGAAATGGACTTGTTCCATTTGCAAGAAGAAGCCCAAGGTTCAGTGTTTTGGCACCCAAAAGGCTTCACCATCTATAACCAGATGGAACAATATATCCGCCGTAAGGTGGGCAATGCTGGTTATGGCGAGGTGAAAACACCGCAATTGATGGACAGCAAGCTTTGGGAAAAATCCGGCCACTGGTCAAAGTTCCGCGAAGACATGTTTGTGGTGCCTGATATTGAGTTTTCATCTGATTCTGAGCATTTGGAAGTAGAACAGGACGCAAAATTGTTGGCGCTAAAGCCAATGAATTGCCCAGCCCATATCCAGATTTTCAATCAGGGCATTAAATCATACCGTGATTTGCCGTTGCGGATGGCCGAGTTTGGGTGTTGTCACCGGAACGAGGCGCATGGCGCGTTGCATGGCTTGATGCGTGTGCGTCAGATGACCCAAGATGATGGTCACATTTTCTGTCGTGAAGATCAGGTGACTTCTGAAACCGAAGCGTTCTGCGCGTTGCTTGATTCTGTCTATGAGGATATGGGCTTTACCGAAGTCAAAATCTTGTTGGCGACCCGACCTGAAATGCGGGCGGGGACCGACGATGTTTGGGACTTAGCGGAAAAGGGCCTTGGCGATGCATTGCGTGCCACTGGTCGTGAATTTGAAATTGCAGAAGGCGATGGCGCGTTTTATGGGCCAAAACTAGAATTCCACCTAAAAGACGCGATTGGTCGGTCTTGGCAGTGTGGTACGTTGCAACTCGACTTTGTGTTGCCTGAACGTCTGGGTGCTTCATATATTGCTGAGGACAGCTCTCGTCAGGTACCAGTGATGTTGCACCGCGCCGTACTGGGTACGTTGGAACGGTTCATTGGGATTTTGATTGAAAACCATGCGGGGCGGATGCCGATGTGGTTGGCACCGACCCAAGCTGTGGTTGCCACCATCATTTCCGATGTGGACCCGGCAGCCTTGGCGGTTGTTGAAAAGCTAAAAGCTGCAGGCATTCGGGTTGAAACCGATTTCCGCAACGAAAAGATCAACTACAAAGTGCGTGAGCATTCGACGAACAAAGTGCCGGCAATTCTAGTCCTCGGCGAGCGCGAGGCAAACGAAGGTACAGTTTCCGTTCGCCGCTTGGGGGAACAAGGCCAAAAGGTCATGCCCGTCGAGGACGCGATTGCTAGTTTGGTGGAAGAGGGAACCCCGCCAGACCTACGCTAGCAATTTTTGAATGAGCTTACTTTATAAGGCGGCGTTTATTTTTTGGCCTTTTGCCTTGGAATAAGTGCCGCTTACCGTTTCAAGTACCTTGCCATTTTTGTCGATCACCACCGCATGAATGGTGTTGGTGCCGCTAACGCCAATTTTGCGGTTAAATGTGCCCACATTGGTAAAAAGCGTGATGGTCTTGGCGCGCGTGGATTTGCTGGTAATGCCAGAGCGCATGCCGTTATTGATAAAGCCGCTCATCAATCCATAGCCCGATGAAATCACCGGTGTCTCATAAAATTTAACACCTGATTTTTTTGCAGCCTGCTGCAAAAACGGTAGCCATGTATTGACGTCATCTTGTTGTTTTTGCGAATAGGCAATCATTACGATTGAACGACGTGCTCCGAAGTCGCCAGGTAAATTCATTTTGACTTCGTTCAGGTTTTTAGCGCTGATTGATGGAAATTGACCAGCAAGTGCCGTACCTGAAAATGTTAGAAGAACGACTAAAAATGCTGTGAAAATGTTGAGTTTTTTCATTATTTTTGCTCCCGCAGTTGAACCATATACGCGGTGCATAACTGATTGGATCAGTTTGAAATCACCAGCATTTCGATTTCGCGGGGCAGGCCGGGAACAATTTCGAACTCGCGATTAAAAACGCGCGTACCCAATTTGGCGATCAAGATGTATTCGCCTTGTTCCAACACTGTTTGTGGGAATGCGTTTTTCTCTTCGTGAATGGTCACACCGTCTGGTGTTTTAATGGTCCATTCGGTATCTGCAATCGCTTCGCCACCCGGCTCTGACACAAGTTTAAACGTTGCCAATGCGGCTTTATGATAAAGCGTGGCGGATGTGAGTTGGCCGGGTTCAACGCGCAGATCTGCTTTGGCCGTCGCGTTGACGTCGCCGAAATGGGAAACCACGCTATAGGTTCCAGAATTTAGGTGCAGCACTTTGCCCGGAGCAACCGACTGGGCAACGATTCTCTGTCCGCCTTCGGCGCTATCCGCGTAAACCGTAAAACGGAGCCATCGGTTGGGAATGGAGATATCTCCGGTGACCGCTGCATTTAGTTGTAGCCCGCCAGCGTTCAAAATGAGTTCAATTTGATTGGGGCCTTCAACAACATTGATCGTGTCGGATGCCTGAGCTCTGCCAAACGAAGCATGTGCAATATAATCGCCGGGCGCTAAGCCGAAACTGGCTGTTGCATCTTTGGAGCGTGTAATAAGCTCAAGCTCACCGTTTTCATTGGGCAATATCGAATAAATCCGCCACTCCACTCCGTTTGGAATGAATGGGCCATCCTCAGCAACCCGCGCACTAATGCTGACGGGTTGTGGGTCGCCTTTTGGTTGTTGTGGCATTGAATTATTTTTAGGGTCTGTCGCGTCCCCAGCGGTCGGCGCGGTGATGTCCTGATTCGGATTTGACGTAGAACTATTTGAATTGTCGAATGTTTCGGGCCTGGTGGGAGGCACGGGTGCGCTTTCTTGTGCATAAGAGGGTACACCGAAAACGAGTGTTAAAACACTGATTGCTAGCCAAATTTTGTTGTTCATGTGCGCCGCGCTTGCAATTAAAACCTGATAAAGAGTTGGCTGACCAACTCACAATCATATTTCAATCCTGTTTGGATTTAGTTTGCGGCTAAGCTATGGCATAAACAGTTGATATTTTCAAAATTGTGTGAGGTTTGAAGTAACAAATGAGCGAAAACCGCCAGCTTGTGGATTATTTGAAGACGCGCCGGTCAATAACCGCGTCGTTTTTGGCCGAACCCGGACCAAGCGAAAGCCAATTGGCCGAACTATTTGAAATTGCAACGCGGGTTCCGGATCACGGGAAGATTGTGCCATGGCGTCTTGTTGTTATTGCCGGGGCTGAGCGTGCAAAAGCCGGTGAGAAATTGGCCGAGCTGATGTTGCAACGTAATCCTGAAACTCCAAACGAGCTTTTGGATGCAGAACGTAATCGGTTTTTGCCAGCGCCACTGACCATTGGGGTTATTTCAACCGCAAAATTGCATGCAAAGGTGCCAAAAATTGAACAGGAACTGTCGGCAGGTTGTGTTTGCTTCAATTTATTGCACGGGGCAAATGCGCTAGGATTTGCTGCCCATTGGGTTACAAGGTGGTTTGCATTTGATGTGGATGCAGCCAAAATTTTGGGTGCGAAAACCGACGAGTATTTTGCAGGCTTTATCCACATTGGTACGCCAACCGTTGCGCCACAAGAACGGCCACGCCCCGCAGTGGAAGATGTTGTACAATATTGGCGTGGTTAACAATTGTTTAACGACGTTTATGCTTTGTTAAAGTTGATCCAATGCTACAAAAGTTGAAAATATCATGTCTGGTGTAAAGCCGGTTCAAGTGCCCCTCCATCTTACTCAGGCTTTATCTAAGGCCGGGGACAAGAATGGTGTGGATTTTGACTATTTGCTGCAAACGGCAATGCGTGAAAGTTCGCTCAATCCGGAAGCCAAGGCCAAGACATCGAGTGCTGTTGGTCTATTTCAGTTTATTGAGGGCACTTGGCTGGAGGTCATCAAAGAAGAGGGTCCCAAGCTTGGGTATGGCTCGATTGCGGATAAAATTGAGCGCACATCGGACGGATACGAAGTTCGCGACAATAAGCTGAAGGCTGGCATTTTGTCCCTTCGCGAAAACCCGGAAATGTCTGCGGATTTGGCGGCAGCATTTACCCGGCGTAACGGGCAATATTTGCAAGAAAAATTTGGTCGGATGCCATCACCTGGTGAATTGTATATTGCGCACTTTATGGGCGCGCGGGGTGCTGAAAAGTTCTTTGACCTTGGTTTAAGCCAACCCAATTCTATTGCTGCAGAGCGCTTTCCCTCACAGGCAAAAGCCAACAAATCTATCTTTTATGAAGGTGGTCGACCTCGGACGATCAAGCAAGTTTATCAAGTACTTGTGGCCAAGCACCAAGAGTTGGGGCCATCACAAGCCGCACAAAGCTCTGCGGCCTTTGCAGCGCAACAAATGGCAGTTGCACCCACGGGACCGTTTTCCGTTGGCAATGCAAAAAAACCGGTCACGCCTTTTGAATCTCTTTACCGTACGCCGGCCGCTGATGCTTTACCCAGTCGAATTGGGCCGCCTGCATTAAAAGAGCAGGATAAGGTGGTTGAAGAAGATTTGGCGGCGCGAACGCAGTCGTTTTTCTCTCGGTTCTATAGCAACTAAAATCGCGAAATTTTATGGTGAACGCTTCATTAAACCTTCGCGGGTAAGCTCGCCTTAGTTTTCTTTGTGTTGTGTAAAGGCGCTAGCGTGCTTGGATTTCATGAGTATCATTCATTGTCGCAATCCCCCCATAGTGAGGAACGCGGACAGGCTGCAAGAATTGCGGCGCGTGCTTATCTAGAGCATGAAGGGCCTGCAGATGAGCAGGCCGCGCTTTACGCTGCGGTTTTAAGTTTCTTGGATGATAGTTCGGTAAAAGTTCGGGCCGCTTTGGCGTACGAATTATTGCGCTCCCCAAATGCCCCACGCCCATTGATGTTTGCATTGGCGCAAGATGAGCCAATTATTGCGGCCGCCGTTGTGCAGTTCTCACCCGTCCTGTTGGATGGCGACTTGGTTGCTCTTATCAGCAAGGATGCGGTGCGCGTCGCAGAAGCCATTCTGGCGAGGGCGAATGTTGGTGAAAAACTTTGCAATGCTCTGGCCAATCAACAATGTCGTCAAATCGATGAGCTGCTGTTAGGGCGTTTGGACCTTGTATTGCCGCCCGATCTTGTGATCGAACTGGCGGATCGCTGGTGTGATGACGCGCCCATGCGTGGGCTATTGTTGGCCCGCAATGACTTACCGATTGCCGGACGATTTTTGCTGACGGAACGAATAACGGATGCCCTCATGGGCGCGCGCATTGTGAAGGGCACCATTCAAAAGCGACGGCTCAACCGGCTTATGCGTGACCAATTGGACAAGGCAACCACTGGTTTGGTGGCTGGTGAACCGAGCGCTGAGCAGTTCGATTATGTTTACGCGCTTTACCAATCAGAGCGTTTGACGCCGCGCCTTTTGATAAATGCAATTGTGAATGGTCGAACACAGTTTTTTGTCACCGCCCTTGCGGTGCTTGCAGAACTGCCAACGCAAAAAGCGGATGGTATCTTGCATTCAGGCACACGCCGAGCGCTGCATGCACTTTACACAAGGTGTGGATTTGAGCCTTCTTTGCGCAATCTTATGGCGCGGTTGACTATTCTTGCGCGCGAGGCCGATCTTGAGGTTGATGTTGCTGGACGTCATTTTGTAGTTTCACAACTTATTAGTGCGCTGATCGATGATCATGAAGGCAATATACCGGACAGCTTAGAAACGGTGTTTGGCTATCTCAATGAGCAAAATGTTGCCTTAGCGCGCGAAGCTGCACGGGGTGTGATGGCAAGTTTTTGCAACGAGGCAGACAGTGACGTCGCCATTAAAATCACCCATCTTCGGGATGAAGAGATTGCTCAACAATTGGCGTTGCCTGCTGCCTGACTTTAATAGTCGAATTGCTCGTTTAAAATCCGCTCATCAAGACTATGGCCTGGGTCAAATAGCAGGGTTACGACGTGTGTACGTGATTCTGAAATCTGCACTTCGAGCACATCAACTATTTCTAGGCTATCGGCGACTGCGTTGACAGGTCTTTTGTCGATTTCTCGAATTCGAAATGTCACTTCAGCACGATTGGAAAGAATGGCACCACGCCAGCGTCGCGGCCGGAATGGTGATATTGGTGTCAGCGCGAGAAGAGGGGCCTCAATCGGCAATATTGGCCCTTGAGCCGATAGGTTGTAAGCCGTTGAACCTGCAGGTGTAGCGACAAGTACCCCATCACAAATCAACTCGTCGATTCGGGTTTTTCCGTCGACAAGAATTTCAATTTTGGCAGCTTGGTAGGACTTGCGCAGAAGCGACACTTCGTTGAGCGCTAGCGCTGTGTGGGTTTCGCCCTGTTTTGTTGTTGCTGTCATTCTTAGCGGATGAATTTGTGTCGGTTCGGCGCGTTCTAGCCGTTGTGTAAGACCTTCGATGTCAAAGTCGTTCATCATGAAGCCAACGGAGCCGAAATTCATCCCGTAAACCGGGATTTGACGGTCCATTACCGTGTGCAGCGTTTCCAACATAAATCCGTCGCCGCCAAGGGCAACGATGACATCTGCTTCCACAGGGGGGTAATCACCATATTTGGCGATCAGCTCCGCTTTGGCCGCAGTTGACTGCGGTGTGCCAGACGAAACGAAGGAGATTTTGTTGGTCGAAAGTGCTGGCACCTAATTGCTCCGAACGAATAAATTACTGGCCGAGAGTTCACCGTGCCACACTCCTAAGGTATTGGGAAAGCCCCAAATTTTTGCAAATGGTTCTATTAGAATTCACATAGGGAAAAAATTTGCGACTTTTGCAAAAATCATGCTTGCGTCAGCTGCTGTGACGATGTATCAAGCGCGCGTTGCCGGTTTAGCTCAGTTGGTAGAGCATCTGATTTGTAATCAGAGGGTCGGGAGTTCAAGTCTCTCAACCGGCACCATTTTTAGAAACACCTCCTTGAACCATGCTCAAAGCCTTGAAGGGTAAGGTTAAAAGGGGAGTTCTAGCTCCCAATTTTCGGTCATACTCAAGACGGTCTGCAAAGACCAGTTTCAGCACCAATCGACGCAAGTTGATGTTGCCAGAAACCCAGAGTTTCCAAGGCTTTGTGATGATTTGCAGCGGGAGTTCTAGTTTTTCATTATAGCTGTCTTGTTTTGGACGCTTGATGTGCGTGATTTGATCAACAAATCGGGCTTTGTCGCTTTCGAGTTCTTCGATCTTTTGCTCATATCGCGCAATAACTGTGCTGTTCGAGGTTGTCATTAGACGCTCTACAATCGCGTCAATTTGTTGATCCAGTTTCTTTGTTTGATCTTTAATGGAAGCCACCAGTGCATCAGTTTGTTCGTGGCGCTGATTCCATGCATTCCTAAACATCACTTTGACGAGGGCGACTAAGTTTTGTGTTGGCTGCACTGTTTTAATTAAATCACCAACAGCGTGTTCGGCTTTGTCCCGTGCAATCGACTTGCCGTAACCTAAGAGCATGCATGCTTCCTTTGCAGTGCAAGTCCAGTCGCAAGGCTCAACTGCGCCACTAGAACACAAAGCTAGGGTCTGGACTCAATTCAGCCAACACTTGATTGCAAAGAGTTGTACCATAGATAAGAAGTTTATGGCTTTCTTTTCGAAGCGGGTTGCCAGCCTTCGCATGTCTTTCATTTTGCAAAAGAACCGTTCAACAATGTTGCGCATGGCATAGAGATTTTTGTCGTGGTGAATTGGAATACGAGCGTTGCTCTTTGAAGGAATAACCGCCAATGCCCCTTCATCGGCAATCTGTTGCCTGATTTTTGCGCTGCCGTAAGCCTTGTCAGCAACAATGGCCAACGGTGGAATTTCCCAATTAAGAAAAGCATTTATCATCTGACTGTCATGAAGCTGGCCACCGCTGATTTCCAGCCGAAACGGGCGTCCTTTGGCATCTACAGCCGCGTGAACCTTACTTGTGCGACCGCCGCGTGAGCGACCAATGCCTTCTACCAGCTCCCCTTTTTTGACCCCGCCGCTGCGCGGTGAGCCTTAACTATGGAAGCATCAATGAAGATCAGAACATCCTCACATTCTTGAGCGAACGCTTCGAATATTCCTCGCCAGACGCCGCGCTCACCCCATCTTATATAGCGATTGTAAACTGTGGTTCGCGGGCCATAGCGTTCAGGTAAATCACGCCAAGGTGCGCCAGTTCTCAAAATATAGAAAATACCATTCAGTATTTGTCGGTCATCCTTGCGATCAGGACCGCGCCCTTGTTTGGGAAGAAGAGGACCAATAACCACCCACTCCTCTTCACTTAAATCAAATCGTGCCATCAAAACCTCCATATCTGGAGGTCTTGAATCTGATTTGTTAAACTAAATCAACAAATTGAATTGAGTTCAGACCCTAGTAATTTGGGAGCGGTGTGGCAGGCTCTTGATGACGAGAACCGGCGAGAAGAAGAAGTTCGCTTCTGCTCGCAAGCAATCAAATTTCAAATCTGTGCGAGAACTTTTCACCGACAGTTTGTATTACAATCTAACTGCAAACGGGCATTTCATTACAACGATCACTAAACTTTTCTTGCTCAACTTGCTGTCACATTTACTGACGGGGAGTTCGGTTCAATTCATTGCCGAGACAGCAAAATTCTCTATTTTACTTCTTCAAATTCGCCAATAATTCTTTTGCGAATCTTTGAGCTAATCCAGTCGATCACATAAACCATGGCGATGATCAAAAAGATGATCGACCAGGCTTCGTCCCATTTGTAAGCCGATATCCTGTCTGACAGGAGGAAGCCGATCCCACCTGCCCCGACAATGCCCAAAATGGTGCCAGAACGCACGTTTGATTCAAAGTTGTAGAGCAGAATAGAAATGATCACCGGGCTAACTTGAGGCATGATGCCGAAACGCACGAGTTGGAAGCGTGAACCGCCCGCGGCCTTCACCCCATCTGTTGGCTTTTCGGACGTGTTTTCAATAGCTTCTGAGAACAGTTTGGCAAATGTGCCAATTTCCGAAACGGCCATGGCCAGAATACCGGGCAACGGCCCCAATCCAAATGCACGGATAAATATAAGAGCCAAAATCAATGTTTCGAATGCCCGGATAATGTCATATCCACGTCGCACACCTAGCCGTAAAAACGGAATTTTGTTGATGTTCTTGGCGCCTAAGAACGACAGCGGAAACGCTATTACGGCCCCCAACACTGTGCCCAGGAACGCGATTGCTAAGGTTTCCAAAAGACCTTCAAAAATCGGTGCGAATTCTGTCCAACTTGTCCAAATGTAGGGTGGAAACATAAAGCTGATCACCCGTCCCAAACGTTCAAACCCAACCCAGATGCGCATGGGCGAAAAGTCAAAAGCAATCAAGCAATAAACGAACAGGCCAATTATCCCAGCCCATACCGATATTCTAAGGACGCGCGTTTTTAATGGCGGTTGGTAGATGTCAGGATATTTGGCTTTAAAGGCTTGCACTTCGTTTTGGGTCATATTCATGTGCGTTCTCCCATGCCAATCACGCGGTGGCGCAGTTTTTCGGAAAGGTAGTCAATGACCACAACCGTGAAGAAAATGATCACGAAAAGCGCTGAAAGGTCGGTATATTCTTGAAAACTCATGGCCGTTCGGAACTCTTGGCCCAGGCCGCCAGCGCCTACATATCCAATGATTGAGGAGGCGCGCACGTTTATTTCAAAGCGTAGCAATGTATAACTGATAATGTTGGGCAATACCTGTGGCACGGCGCCATATCGAATTTGATCGAACCAGCTGCCGCCTGCAGCTTTGACCCCTTCCAAGGGGCGCATATCGATGTTTTCATTGACCTCAGAATAGAGTTTGCCCAACGATCCGGTTGCATGCAAAGCAATTGCCAACACGCCAGCCATGGGGCCAACTGAAAAACAAAAAACAAATATTAGGGCCCAAACCAATTCCGGCACTGTCCGGGCGAACTCCAAGTAACGACGGGACACCCACAACACCCATTTGTTTGGGGTAAGGTTTCGTGACGCTGGAAATGAAAGGATAAAACCACCCACAACACCCAATATCGTCGCCATAAATGCAATCAGTATGGTTTCAAGCAGCAACATCATCCAAACGGGCCAGCGCCAAAACCAAGTCGACATATCAGCGCCAAATGTTGCCCAGCTTATGTCGGGCAATGTTTGAACAATATATTCGCCAAGGCGAGGCAAGCCAGAAGAAATTATCCACTGCCACTCGCGCGCGCCGCTTGGCGTTGTGACTTGCGTATATTTGAAAAAATCGCCGATCCAAGCGGTCAGCATAAATAGTGCAATAAATATCAGCGAACCAAGGGCCCAGCTTAAACGCATACGTTTTCGGTTTGCTGCAAAGTCTTCTTCAAATTTGTCTATACTAGACATATCCGGCGAAGCCTTGTGTTCAGCGGTTGCTTGCAATGTCACTGTTCATCCACCATTGAAGCGGACAAGGCCATTTGGCCTTGCCCAAGATTAAACGCAAAGTGATTAACCTTTGCGGCGTTGCTCTTTGATCCACTGGCGCATATCAACAATCCACTGATAGCGATCATGGTCTACTGTCTGGAAACCAACAGCTGGATTGGCGTCGTCTTCTGTCCAACCTGAGTAAAGCTTATAGCCTTCAGGGTCTTCGCTTGGGAACGCTTGGATAGCCGCAGAAACGTCGGCGATCATTTCCTGAGGTAGATTTGCACGGAACGTCCATGGGCCAGATGTGATTTCTGGGCTTTCCCAGATCTTGCACACAACGCCTTCGTCGATCATGCCTTTAGCTTCCATTCGCTGATAAACGCCAGCGCCTTCATTGTTCCACCAAGTCGCTGCTGTATCAAAGGCACCGTTCACAACACCATTTACGCCAGCTTCGTGTGAACCGGAGAATGTCACCGTGCCGAAATGGTCTTCAGGTTTAAAACCTTCTTTGTTGACCATGTTGAAATAAGGAACAGCGTATCCTGAAGTGCTGTCTGGGTCGGCGAACGCATGAACTTTGCCTTTGGCATCCTCAAGGCTTTTGATGCCGCTATCGCAACGTGTTACCACGATTGAGTAATAGCCGGTTGCACCATCTTGCTTCAAAGTTGTCAATGTTGGAACAACACTGCCATTTGTTGCTGTGTATGCGGCGGCATATGAAGATGAACCAAAGCGTGCAATTTCAATTTGGTCAGCAGAAATTGCTTGGATCACGCCGTCATAGTTGCCAGCAGTAAAGATCTCTACTTCGATGCCAAGTTTATTTTCCAAGTAAGCACGAAGAGGCTCATTGCGCTCAAGACGATCTTGCTCGTTTTCGCCAGAAAGAATACCAAATTTGACAACTTGATAATCGTCTTTCCAAGTGTCTGCCATGGCAGGGAAGGTCATCAACGCCAAAAGCGCCGTGGTGGTGAGCAACTTCATATTAGTCTCCTGATAGGATATAGGTTTGGGTTAGAGTTATGCAGCAACCTGAGGGCGGTTCTGTATTGACGTTGAGGTCACGGCCTCGTTGATTTCTTCCAAGCCGTCTGCGCCATAAATCTCGCGCACCACAGCGTCTGTGAGCTGCTGAGCGGGGCCATCAAACATGACTTGCCCTTGGCGCATCGCAATAATCCTGCTGCAATATTCGCGGGCTGTGTCCAATGTGTGAAGGTTGACGAGAACGGTCAGTTTGTCTTCCTCATTGATGGTGCGCAGTGCATCCATCACGCGGGTCGCATTGCCCGGATCTAGAGAGGCGATTGGTTCGTCCGCGAGCATAATACGTGGATTTTGGACCAAAGCACGAGCGATCGCGACGCGCTGTTGCTGTCCACCAGAAAGCGTGCCTGCCCTTTGAAGGGCAAACGGTATCATGTCCAATCGATCAAGCGCTTTCACTGCCATGGTACGCTCTTCGTCTGAAAACCGCATTGTGGTCGATGACAAAATACCATGTTCAGAAATGCGTCCAACCAGAACGTTTGTGATAACGTCCAAGCGGTCTACCAAATTGAATTGCTGAAAGATCATCGCGCAATTGCGGCGCCACTGGCGCAGCTCTTTGCTACGAAGTTCGGTGATGTTCACGTCATCAAATGAAACTGAACCAGCGGTTGGCTCAATTAGCCTGTTGATGAGGCGAAGTAATGTGGATTTTCCCGCGCCTGATCGGCCAATCACACCAACAAATTCACCGCTATCGATTTCTAGATTTATTTCGTCTACGGCTTTTGTTGATCCGAAGTGCTTGCTTAGTCCCGCAATTTTCAAAGTGCTCATCACATTCTCCCAGTTCAATCGGCGAGTTCGTCCGAATGAGTTGAAAGATGTTTAGCAGTTGCAAATGACGCTAATTGCGCAGAATTGTAAAACTTATGTCAAAACGTCGAACGAATTTTAGCAATTCGTTCGACGCCAGTTTTATGCGGCTCGTCCTAATTGCATCAAACCATCAGAATATACGACATGCCCGCCGCGCATGCTGGTTACGACATGCCCCATCGAACTGGTTTCAGCGATGACCAAGTCAGCGCGTTTCCCCACTTCGATCACTCCGCGATCGCTCAATTTCAGCGCTTTGGCAGGATTTGAAGTTGCCAACCGGACAGAACCCGACAAACCATCAGGATCGGTTTCCGCCATAATCAGAATTGCCGGCAGGATAGAGCTGGGGTGATAGTCAGATGCCAAAATATCTAGCACGCCAGCGCTATGTGCTTCACGCGCAGACAAGTTGCCCGAATAAGATTGCCCGCGCAGCGCATTTGGAGCGCCCATTGCGTTTGCCAAACCGCAGGCGTGTGCTTCTTTTGCCGCGACGATGTCGACAGGGAATTCTGAAATCGCTACGCCTAAAGAATGCATAAGCGAGACTTTTTCCACCGTATCGTCATCGTGGCTCGCCAAAATCACTTTGTTGGCATGGCAAAGCTCGGAGATTTGGTGAAGCGTTGTCGCCAGCACGTCCGCTGGTTGCTGACGGTCCTCAATTTTGCGTTCAACCAACGCTTGCGCTTCATCTCGAGAAATGCCCCGCATATGCGCAACATGGCTAATATGACGTTCAATATTTCGATATTGTCCCTGTCCCGGCGTGTGATCCATCAGCGACACGAGATCAAGCGCTTTATCTTCGATGAGGGTTTTGATCACAGAAAATGCGTTCTCAAAAGTGATATCGAAACGTGCATGAACGCGATGGTCGACCCGTAATTGATCACGCACAGCGTGTAGTTGACGGATCACATTGCCTGTGTGCTCGAAAGACCGCATTTGCCCGTCCGCAGCACCAGAGGTAAACGACACGGCCGCATAGGCGGTGATCACACCTGCTCCGGCCAAACGGCGATCCAGCTCCCGGAACGCAATTTCTGTTGGCATGTCAACACGCGGACGAGGCTCAAGTTCACGCTCGATCATGTCGCCGTGCATATCAATGAAGCCCGGCATCAACGTCAGGCCATCACCGGCAAAGCCGCCAGCGACAGGCTTATCGCTTATTTCAGAAATCAGCCCATTTTCAATCTTCACCGAACCGCGCTCAATGACGCGGTCAAACATTACGATGTTTAAATCAGACAGCCACATGTGTTGGCTCCATATTTTGGTCTTTAACTTCTACCGAAAGGTCGATGGTGCGGTCCACGAGGTCGGCCACGTCACCGGGATGATGGAATACGCCGATCATCGCCACATTTTGAGATTTGAGTTCAGCCAACCGCTTCGTAAGTGCCGTCCGTGCTCCTGCATCCAAAGACGCAGTGGGTTCGTCCAGCAACAGCAATCGCCGCGGCAAAATGAGAGCCCGCGCTAAATTGACCTTTTGCTGTTCACCGCCAGAAAATGTCGTTGGATAGGCTCGCCAAAGCTTTTCCTTCACGCCAAACACATCCAGCCAATGCCGTGCTTCCTCAATTGCCTTTAATCGCTCAATACCATGCAGAATAAGCGGTTCGGCAACAATCTCTTCCGCAGCAACGCGAGGTCTTGCCACCAAAAACTGCGTCACAAACCCAATTTCCTCGGTCCGTAACAAGGCAACATCAACATCTGCTGCCCGCGCCAGATCGATCTCACCCCGCCTTGACGAAAACAAAACTTCACCGGCAACCGGCAAATAGGTTCTGTAAATTGTGCGCAACATTGTTGATTTTCCAACGCCATTCGCGCCTTTCAAAAGCACAAATTCGCCAGCATTTAGGGTGAAGTCCACATCGGAAAATGCATAAAGCTGACTATCGAGGTGGTGCATTTGGAAGCTCTTTGCGAGCCCCTTAATTTTAAGGACTGGTTGTACCATATATCACCTACAGTTTCGCGTGAACCAATTGCTGCGTATATGCGTGTTGCGGGTCTTGGAAAACTTGATCGACTAACCCTTGCTCAACAACTTTCCCCGATTTCATAACCATAACGCGGTCAGCCATCGTGCGTATGACACCCAAATCATGGCTGACGATTACCATCGTAATTTTTCGTTGTTGCTGCAATTTTTTAAGGGTATCGAGCACTAGAGCCTGCACCGAAACGTCCAAGCCTGTTGTGGGCTCATCCAGCAACAATAACTCTGGTTCAAGGGCAATGGCCTTTGCTAGTTGCACACGTTGTTGCATACCGCCCGACAATTCGATGGGCGGCGCATCCATACGCGCAAGTGGGAACTCGCTAGACGCCAAGGCATCACTGGCCTTTTCGCGCAGCACTGCAAACCGCCGCTCCCCTGCAATAAGCAACCGCTCGGCGACGTTGCCCGAACTTGAGTGGTTCATCAGCAACCCTTGATGGGGGTTCTGATAAACGATGCCAATATGGCGTGATCGGATCTGCAATTGAGCAAACCGATCAAGTTCAAACAAATTTGGTTCATCGCTTTTGATCTCGAGCTGATAGATACCTTCATCAGGCCGCTCTTGTAGGTTCATCATCCGCAAAAGAGTCGACTTACCCGACCCACTTTCACCAACAATGCCGAGCACTTCGCCGCGATAGGCGATAGCATCAACATTGTCGACGGCAACCACATCGCCGTATGTTTTCGCAATATTGCGCATGGTCAAAACAGGGGCGTCTGAAACAAGTTTCGGGGCGTCCAATGTAATTGGGATCGGATATGTCATTGTTGCCAACTCCCGTCTTTATACCAGGTTTCACCGATTGATGCCGAAGTGCTCTCAGCCTCGTTCAGCTTTTTGATGCCCAAATTGCTGTCAGAAACTTCAAATGAGGACGATCCATCATCATTTGGTATTTCATTCATAAAAAAGCCACGCAGTGACGACCGCTCACAAACCAAATCATGGTGATCCTCGACCTTATAAGGCACGTCTGAAAACACAAGTGGTTCGACTTTTGTGTGCGGCGGCACGGCAAAAACGCGCTTCTCCCGGCCAGCAGAAAGTATGGTCAAGTTCTCGGCCATATTTAGCTTGGGCACATCCCAACGTGGAATTGGGGATGGCGTCATTACATGGCGGCCATTGACCATTGATGGATAGCTTGCGCCTTGCATTACACGGCCCGAACGAACAATTTGCTCATATAACTGCAGCCACATGCGGCTGTAGTCCGCATCTGCGTGCATTTGACGGGCTATAGACATATTGGGTTCAACTGATCGCAAAGGCTCGGGGTTAGGCACCTGCAGCACAAGAACTTGATCGCGGGTCAGTTTTTCTTCCGGCACCCGATGACGAGATTGAATCAATGTGGCTTCAAGGGTGTCCCAAGTGGACTTTGCGTCTGTCACTCGGGTCAAGAATTTACGGATTGACGCTGCGTTGACGCTGTCATCTGCACCTTGGTCAATAACTTTTACGACAGTGTTGGGGTTCATCAGCGTTAGCGATATTTGCAACCCACCTGTACCCCATCCACGTGCCATTGGCACTTCGCGGCTCGCATATGGCATTTGGCAGCCAGGCACAGCGACCGCCTTTAGGGTTTTTCGACGAATTTCTCTTTTCGCTGAGGCATCAAGAAAACCATAGCTCACAGCTTCCCAAGGCTTGCTGAGTGATTTGAGGTTCATTCCGCGGCCTCCATTTTGGGCTCATATTTTTGTTTTTTTGCATCACGCATCGCATCAAGGCTCGACTGGAATGTCACATAGTGGGGCAGCTTGAAGTGAATGCAGAAGCCCGAGCTCTCGACCCCTTCTGTGTGATAAAGGAAGAACTCCTCCTCAACAGCTGAGTTTTTTTCGGCACCGTCAGCATTCAAATCGAGTGTCGCAGCAGCAATGCATTTCACTTCATTCCATCCAAAGGTCGCAGAAAACCCACGTTCAAGTTTGCTCCCTTTTGCCTTTGAGACGACTTCCGCTTGACTAATCTTCACCCGGCCAACACTGAATTTGGTGCCTGAGGGATGTTTTACTTCAACTTCAGCTTCGCAAAGGCGTAACTCGTTCACAGTTGGATGCGCTTGCCCATATCCACGCATGGCGGAATATCCCAGCGCCAATACACCACCCGTGTCGGCACGTGCTAAGCTTTGCAATCGATGCGCTCTCTTCGCCGGAAACAAAAGTGGTTCGCGCGTAAGATCGGGAATGTCGTCTGCAGCTGTATCATCATTGCCCGCCGGTTCCACCAGCTCTTGTTCAGCCAACCATGCGCTTACGCTTGGTTGATATCGCGGTGCTGGCTTTACAGCTCGCTCTACGGGATCTGGTTGGTAATCTTCGCCAGTTAAAACTTCAGTCGCAAGCAAACGGTGTGAATAATCCAGCGATGGACCAAGCACTTGCCCGCCCGGAATGTCTTTAAAGGCCGCCGATATGCGCCGCAAAACATGCGTACCACCTTGGGTTACAGGTGATGCAATTGTAATTCTGGGCTGTGTGGTTCTCCAGGCCCGCAACAAAAGCACAGCCTCATGCAACTCGCCACCTGCTTGCGCTAAGGCAAGCGCAGCAATGTCCCGATCATACAAAGATGCTTCCCCCATAACCCGATCGACGAGGTAGGGCAGTGTGTCCCTCACATTTGCTACTTTCTCTAGCGTAATGTCTCCCAGCTCTTCCCGGAACATCCGTTCGGATTGCTCAATTGCGTGCTCACCGCCGCGCGTTGCCACATAGGCCATCTATTCTGCCTTTATTTCTGTTGAACGTGGAATTGCCCAAACGTGATTGTCGCAAACAACCACCATGTCAAAACCCATCGGATAACGAACATACTCATCGCGACGTCGCCAAGCGGTGCGCCCAATATTCCAGTCCATGAGTTGAATTTTGCCCGGCACACCTGGACCAGAGAGTGTTATTTTTGCGCCTGTCTGTGCTGACGCTCTGATGATAAGCGTTGCCCCATCATCAGGGTAGGCATCCGAACCAGTTCGCAAGTGCGGAATGAATTTCTCGACTTCCGACGCGGTGCAAAACACAAAGTCAGCCAGCTCAATTGGTACCAGTTGTGCGCCAGCTTCGACTATTTGCGCTTTCACTTCCGCATCGGTTGCGTACACAGTGCATTCGCGGTCAAGCAAAGCAATAATGATGCTGTGTTCACCCTGGTTTGGCAGTGGGTATTTCTCACCCGGTCGAGACGTTGCGTTGAGCAGCGCATCAAAGGCCGAATTTGCAACAATCTCTTCATCGTTTCGCAGAGGAGCAGCCATCTAAAATGTCTCCATATTCACACGCGTTGCTTCAACAGCACGCATTTGCTCGTCATCAGCTTGAGCAAGTTGATTGGCTTGAGTGTCGATAAACGCTTCGATGCGGTCAGTTTTCAATTTCGCTTGCCACGCCAAATCGACAACGGCCATGGCCATCGAAGCTTCCAAGTCGCGGCCCTTCCTCATGCCATAACCTTCCAGCTCCAGCGCCTTAATGTGTGCCTCGCTCACCAACACTTCGCCAAGATGAAACGAAGTGCCCTCTACGGTGTCTTGCATTGGCAACATCACGAGGCCTGTGCGGTTTTGCACCACTTCAACATCGATAAATTCGGCCAAGATTTCTTCCGCAAAACTCTTTAATGTTGCGCTTTCTGCGCGGGCCAAAATACCCAGAATTTGTGAATGACGAGACTGTTGATCAGCCATCATTTGCCTCCGATGGATTGTTTTCGGGTTCCGATTCAAAGGTAAACCTGACGCGGGCTCCAGCCCACGCCACTTGTGAATGGCTGATCGGTATGCCATCCAATTTAGTGTCGGTAGCGGTAACGATCATCACCGGCATTTGCGGATGCTGCGCCAAAGGAGTTGCTTCGTTCGCACGTGCTTGCCGTGTGTAAATGGCTGTCTCAGATCGCACATAATCATCAATGCCGTAGCTCTTATATGTCTCCGTGACGGAACTAAATTGAGCGCGGCGATTTATGAAGTCGGGAAACATTTTCACCGATTTGTAAGAGGTAACAAATGCAACGGGAATATTGTCTGCTGTTTTCAGTCTTTCGAAACAGTACACCGGATCATCAGGTTCTATGCCTAGCGCCCACGCAATTTTTTTCGATGCCAAAATAGTGCTATGACCTAGCAATTTACCACCTGGTGCAAGGCCTTGCTGCATGAGATTTTGCCTAAACCTTGTTCGCCGCCCAATCACGTATCTTATGAGTTCGGGCGTTTCGACATACGTGCCGCTACCTTGATGCGTGCGCACTTTGCCCTCAACCGCCAAAGCGGCCAGCGCGCGACGTATGGAATGTCGCCCAGCATCAAAT
Organism: Maritalea sp.; assembly: GCF_051251695.1. Classification (NCBI taxonomy): domain Bacteria; kingdom Pseudomonadati; phylum Pseudomonadota; class Alphaproteobacteria; order Hyphomicrobiales; family Devosiaceae; genus Maritalea; species Maritalea sp. The sequence continues at coordinate 165,148 of NZ_JBPOEU010000005.1, forward strand.
CGCGCCACTAATTGCGGCTCAGTCGGCAATCGCTCTCCGGGTTTTAAGATGCCGTTGGCGATTTCGACATCCAACGCATTTCGCACATCTAGCCATTTCGAGTTCATCTAAAAATCTCAAATTCGTTCGGATGAATTGATCATACTGTTTGTGCACTACACTAATGTGACGGAGCGGACAGAATTGCCTCGGATCGGCACAAATGTTTGGGACCTATTGGTGTGGAGGGGATTGTTTATTTGCCAAGCGCTTGGCAAAATGTTGTGCAACATCAAACGCATGTTGGCCGGAGTGCAGGAAGTGATTTTCTTTCAATTCAATCACAATATTGGGTGCGTGCCTGACGTCGAGCGCGTCTGCAATTGCATCAAAGTCAAGCAACCCAAATCCCGGTGCTGCATGCATATCACCAATGCCAAAAAACAAGCGTTCCCCATCATTGTTCCATTGAATTGTCGCAGGTATGCCCGTCGCGTCAGAGAAATGGATATGACAAATAAACGGGGCCAGATTTGGCAGTTGATCCAGCAAGTCATAACCTTGAAGCACAGCTCCTTGCATCGCATGACTTACATCAAAACACACTTTCAAAGCCGGGTGGTCGACAGTTTTGACCTGCTGCGCCAGTGCATTGAGATCGAGCGCGTATGAGGTTTCTGTTCCTGCGATATTATGCCGGTTGGGATTGAGGTTCTCATAGGCAATCACCAAACCCAGCTGTTGCGCACGTTCTGCTAATCGCGCGAGTTTTTCCGCTTCGCGTCGCAATAATTCCGCCGCCCGATCCACCCACACGCCGGGGTGCGTTCTGCCCGGATGCATCACTACAATGTTTGACCCACATGCATCAGCAAGGTCTAAACTTGCATGGGCTGCACGCATATGCAGGTCGATATGCGTTTCATCCATCAAATTTATGGCAATCGGAGCATGCAAAGAATATGCCGTTTTGTGTTGCCCAAGTGCGCTTCGAAGTGCCACAACTCGCTGTGGCATCAGTCGACAATCAGAAACAACATCAAGGCTTGAAGCGTTTAACTCACAAATACTAGCACCCATCTCAACCAGCGTACCAATCTTGCGCGATAACGCATCAAGATCACCCTGCTGACCAAAGTGGCCAATACTGAACCCAATGTTAGACATTTTCAAAAACCATTTTCTTTGAGTTTAATTCACAGCAAAACGCCGCAAAGAACTTTTTTGCTCAATCGATTAGTTCAGCGAACGTCGCAGACGGTCGGTTAGCCACTCCATCAAAAGCACGATGATAAAGATCGCCAGCATGATCGCCGCCGCTTTACGATATTGAAATAGATCGAAAGAAGATTTGAGTTCTTGCCCGATACCACCCGCGCCAACCAAACCTAAAACGACTGATGAGCGTACCGCTTTTTCCAGGGCAAACAACGTCGTGTTGATCAAGGACGGCATCGCATCAGGTAATACAGCACCACACAGGATTGAGAATTTTGAAGCGCCGATAGCTCCAAGCGCCTCTTGGGGTTCTTTATCCGCATCTTCCATGGCTTCGGCAAAAAAACGTCCACAAAACCCAATTGTGTCGACCATGATGGTCATTGTGCCAGCAACAGCACCCAGACCAACAGTGATCACAAAGATAAGTGCCCACACCAGATCAGGCACCGTACGGAAAAACGAAATCAGCGCTTTGAACAAAAATGTCAGCGGCTGAAGCGGGGAAATTCCACGAGCGCTCATCCATCCAATGGGTAAGCTCAGCACTACTCCCAGCGCTGTGCCGGCAATCGCAATTTGCATCGTTTCCAGCAAACGCCAAAATACGCGGCGCAAAAACTGCGGATCGGTTTCAGGCGGAAACATCCGTCCCATAAGGCTCGCCAATCGCGGTGCGCCATCAACAATGCGCTGCGGCGATGGGCTCACCGAGTAAATGGAGCTGAAAATCAGTGCGCCAACAACAACCCAAAGCGTAAATTGAAGCGCGGAGATTTTTCCCACGCGATCAATTTGCGGAATTTGCATGCGGCGTTCAGTAGTTTTCTCAACCATCAAAAACCACCTTTAGATCTTGTGCGGTAAGGTCGTCACTCTTTTGGTCAAGAAGGATATGACCTGCCTTAAGCGCAATTATGCGATCCGCATATTGCAACGCGTGCTGCATGTTGTGTGAAGTGAACATCAGCGTGATGTTGTTTGCCTTGGCTAAATCGACAAATCGCTGCATCACATCGTGCCCAGACTTCGGATCAAGACTGGCGGCGGGCTCGTCGGCGATAAATAGTTTTGGTTTACGCACGAGCGCCCGAGCAATCGCGACACGTTGCGCTTGCCCGCCAGAAAGCTGATCGACACGTTCATTTGCTTTGTGGATCAAGTTTACTGAATCAAGGGCTTCTAAAGCTTGATTGCGCCAGCTGGTGGTGGCAATCATTTGATGCCAGCCGCGCCAACTGCCTTGGCGGCCAAGCAATCCATGCACTACGTTTGTCAAAGCAGTCGCCCGGGAAACAAGACAATGTTTTTGAAACACAAAGCCTATTTCGCTGCGGATTTTGCGGGCTTGAGCCGCGTTTGGAGCTGAAGTAAATGTTTCGTCAAAAACGGAAACGCTGCCTGCACTGTGCGGTAGAAGTCCGATTAAGCATTTCAACAACGTCGACTTTCCCGCGCCGTTTGACCCGATAAGCGCTACAGTCTCCCCCGAAGATATCTGAACATTGAGGTTAGAAAAGATATCGCTCGAGTTCCCGTATCGCTTCGAAAGATTTTGCGCCGAAATCAGCGCAGTCTCACCAACATCCTGATGACGCTTAAGATAAGGGCCGGGCGCGATACGTTCGCGCCCAGCTGAATTTTCATATATGTCCATTATCGACATAGCGTTTTCCCAAAGTTTGGACGATGCATGTTAGTCGCCAACAAAGTTTGAAAAGCCGTCGACACCAATTGTCCCGTACATTGAACGGACGTAATCATAATCAGCGTCATTTACTGAGGGGAGGAAGAATCCACCGGCGTACTTGTCGTTATCTTCGCCTTTGAGTACCGCTTCCATAATCGCAGCGCCGTCTTCAACGAATGCTTTTTTCACTTTTTCTAAGACCTCTGCGTCAACGTCTGCAGAAGCGACCAAAATGTCGTTTGGCAAATCTGGGCCACGTGCAACCACTTTAAACGCTACCTCAGGATATGCTTCGCGTGCTTTATGCAAATGTCCAAAATTCATGCCGATCGCTGCAATATCACCGCGAATAAGCGCTTCAATGGCAACATTTCGCTGGATGATTTGCGCGTCATAGTCCGTGCCATACTGAAGACCCAAATCTGCAAGGGCTTGAGCTGGCCCAAGCTGTTGAGATGTCGAACCAACAGAACCAAATGAAACAATCTTGCCTTTAAGGTCTTGCGCTGTGGCAATCTCGCCTTCAGCAAGCACAACGATTTGGCCAAAATAGTCGGGGCGTTGCCACGCCACAACGATCTGCGCGTCGGTGAGCTCTTTCATCACCACATATTCTGCCGGACCTGTCAAAACGAAATTCACTTGACCAGAATTCATCGCTTCTACAGCCGCAGTACGTGAGCTCACGGGGATCAATTCGATATCGAAACCAGTAGATTTTTCCAATGCTGCTTCAACAGCACCAAACTCTTGTTGAAGCTGCTCAAGTCCTTCAACGTCTGTAACTGCAAATGTGATGTCCGCTGCGAATGCAACATTTGACGTTACCGCGAGCAACGCGCCCGCAACCAATGAACGAAACATATCTATCTCCCTGAATGTTTTTCTTCGATGTCGGGGGGATAGCAATTTATTGTCTCAGAAAAAGAACAGAGATATGTCATCCGAATGACAATTAACAATGCGATCTGGATTGCGAGTGTTCCACACGCGGCGAAATTCAAAACGTTGGCCGCACCAAACATGAACGTGATCAAATGAAAAATAGTAAGAAAATGCGGCCCATCATCGTCAAAAACGGCAATGTCTTGCAAAACGGTCAATTGGCGAAACACGATGTCTTTGTCGACAACGGATTTATCGCATCATCGGATTGTGCCGATGCTGCTAACGGTCTAATTCTTGATGCAACAGACCTTTATGTTTTGCCCGGCATTGTCGACGTCCATGGTGATGCGTTTGAACGCCAGATCATGCCCCGCTCAGGTGTAAGTTTTGATCTGCAACTGGCCATGCAAGATACAGATTTACAGCTAGCGTCCAATGGTATCACCACCGCTTTCCATGGATTGACCATTTCGTGGGAACCAGGATTGCGTTCTCTTAACAACGCTCGACAGTTTATGACGGCCATCAAGTCAATGCGAGCAGGGTTTTCAGTTGATCATCGCGCTCAGCTCCGTTGGGAGACTTTTGCGCTTAACGCCGTTGCAGATGTTGAAGGGTGGTTGTGTGAACAACCGACTCCAGCTCTCGCATTTAACGATCATACGACATCCACAATAAAGCGCGTGGAGGCGGGCAACAAAGAAAAACTCGCCGGGTGGGCCGCGCGGTGCAATCTCTCGCCCGAAGACTATGTTGCTAGAGTTTACGAGGTCGCCGCAAAAAAGGAAGAGGTTCCCCGCGCGGTTGAAAGGCTGGCACTAGTGGCTCGCGAGCAAAACACCGCCATTCTTTCTCATGATGATGTAACCAAACAGGATCGAACATTTTACCGATCGCTTGGCGGGAAGGTCGCAGAATTCCCAATGACAATGGAGGCTTTAAATGAAGCTAAGGAGGCAGGCGAGCACACTGTATTTGGGGCACCAAACGTTGTGCGCGGTGGAAGTCATAACGGGGCACTGAACGCCACTGAAATGATCAAAAACGGTTTATGCAGTATCTTGGCATCGGACTACCACTATCCTTCATTGTTACAAGCGGCATTTAAATTGGTCGCTGAGAACGATATCTCGCTTGGCGACGCATGGGCGCTGATCAGTAAAAACCCCGCTAAAGCAATGGGGCTCGCCGACCGAGGCACCTTGGACAATGGAAAGCGAGCAGACATCTTACTCGTCGATGCTCATGGTACAGTTCCCAAACCTGTCGCCACAATTTGCGGTGGTAAACTGGTGTCACTAGCGGATGACGCGTTGCTTTTGATTGAGTAGCTTAACAATTGTGGTGATCCCAATTTGTACGGGGCTCTTCCGCCGATCAAGAGAGCCTCGTGTGGACTTTGGGGAGCCATTTGGCGAATGGCCGCAATGGGCCCATTCTGTTGAAAAACACTTATTGCTTTGAGCTCGGAAGGCTTATTCAATTTCTGTAGTGAATTGGGGGATTGAATTGATGATGGGTCCAAGACAAGAAGCACAGTCGGCGCTGTTTTACGAGTTTTGCCTTGTGTAACATGTTCCAGCAGATCATATGTTGCGCTCGATTGATCGGTTTGTTGATCTCGCTGATATTCGCCAGCACCTTGGGTCGTTTTACAGTTCAACTGGCCGACCATCTGTTGATCCTGAACTGATGATCCGTATATTGCTTGTTGGCTATTGTATGGGCATTCGATCCGAGCGGCAGCTTTGCGAAGAAGTACGACTGTCCGTCATCAAATGAAATGGGTTATTTAGAGCGGTTTGATTACTGGAGGCTCTGGTTCATTTGCTTATTGATTA